>JAJZIF010000133.1 GCA_021810735.1 Acidobacteriota bacterium | reverse complement strand
CGGGTTGTGCTTCGACAGCACCTTCGTGATCGCCGCCGTCAACGTCGTCTTCCCGTGGTCAATATGTCCTATCGTCCCCACGTTCACGTGCGGCTTCGACCGGTCAAATTTCTCCTTCGCCATGGTTCCCTCTCTGAATCCTTCAGAACTCGTAACTGCTTTGGTTGCCCATTTCGGCTCTCCGGAAAGAGCCGGCTTCCATCAAAACCACTAAACCTGAATTACTAACCCTGGTTCCGTCCGATAATCTCTTCGCTGATCATCCGTGGCGCTTCTTCATAACGCGCAAACTGCATCGTGTATGAAGCACGGCCCTGTGTCGACGAGCGAATATCGTTCACGTAACCGAACATTTCCTTGAGCGGCACAATCGCGCGGATCACCTGCGAGCCGCCAGAGTGCTCCATGCCCTCGATGCGGCCACGACGCGAGTTGATGTCGCCGATGATTGTCCCCATGTGCTCTTCCGGCACTGTCACTTCGACCGACATCACGGGCTCCAACAGCACCGGGCTCGCCTTCTTGGCCGCTTCCTTGAAGGCCATCGAACCGGCGATCTTGAACGCCATCTCGTTCGAGTCCACTTCGTGGTAGCTGCCGTCGAACAGCGTCGCCTTCACGTCCACCATCTCGTAGCCGGCCAGCACGCCATTCTGCAGCGCCTCGCGAATCCCCTGCTCAGTCGGCTTGATGTATTCGCGCGGCACCACGCCGCCTTTGATGGCGTCCACAAATTCAAAGCCCTTGCCCGGCTCGTTCGGCTCCAGGCGAATCTTCACGTGGCCGTAGTTGCCCGAGCCGCCTGTCTGGCGAATGTACTTGCCTTCCGCCTCGGACGCCTTGCGAATCGTTTCGCGGAAGGCCACCTTCGGCTCGCCCACATTGGCCTCGACCTTATGCTCGCGCTTCAGGCGGTCCACGATGATTTCGAGATGCAGTTCGCCCATCCCGCTGATGATCGTCTGGCCAGACTCTTCGTCAGTCCGCACGCGGAACGTGGGATCCTCATCGGCCAGCTTCGCCAGCGCCAGACCCATCTTCTCCTGGTCACCCTTGGTCTTCGGCTCCACGGCAACCGAGATCACCGGTTCGGGGAAGTCAATCGCGCTCAGCGCAATCGGATGATTCGGATCGCACAGCGTATCGCCCGTCTTCAGATCCTTCAAACCCACGCAGGCGCAGATATCGCCGGCCCGGATCTCCGTGACGTCCTCGCGCTTATTGGCGTGCATCTTCACCAGCCGGCCTACACGCTCCGTTTTTCCGGTACGCGGGTTCAGAACCGTGTCACCCGTCTTGACCACACCTGAATACACCCGGATGAAACCAAGCTTGCCGAACGGATCGTTGATCAGCTTGAATCCCAGCGCCGAGAACGGCGCGTCGTCGCTCGCCTCGCGCGTCATCGTCACGCTCGGATCATGAGGATCGATACCCTCCACCGGCGGAATATCGATTGGGCTCGGCAGGTAATCCACCACTGCATCCAGCAGAGTCTGCACGCCCTTATTCTTGAAGGCCGTGCCGCACAGCACCGGAAACACCTTCATGTCAATCGTCGCCTGGCGCAGCGCCCGCTTCAGCTCCTCGGGCGTCGGCGTCTCACCTTCCAGGAACTTGTGCAGCATCTCGTCGTCATTCTCGGCGACCGTCTCAATCAGCTGCATACGGAAGGCCTCGGCCTTCTTCATCAGATCAGCCGGAATCTCTTCTACCGAGAACTTCGCGCCCATCGTCTCGTCATGCCAAAGGATGGCCCGCATCTCAATGAGATCCACTACCCCCTTGAAGTGCGCCTCGGCGCCAATCGGAATCTGAATGGCCACGGGGCGCGCGCCCAGCCGCTTGCGGATCGTCTCGATCACATGCTCAAAATCCGCGCCCGCCTTGTCCATCTTGTTCACAAAGCAAATGCGCGGAACGCGGTACTTGTCACCCTGCCGCCATACGGTTTCCGTCTGCGGTTGCACGCCCGAAACCGAGTCAAACAGCGCCACCGCGCCGTCCAGCACGCGCAGCGAACGCTCCACTTCAGCGGTAAAGTCCACGTGGCCGGGCGTATCAATAATATTGACCCGGATGTTATTCCACATGCAGGTTGTCGCAGCCGACGTGATCGTGATGCCACGCTCCTGCTCCTGCTCCATGTAGTCCATCGTGGCGGTGCCTTCATGCACTTCGCCGATGCGATGCGTGATGCCCGTGTAAAACAGGATCCGCTCAGTCGTCGTCGTCTTGCCGGCGTCAATATGCGCCATGATTCCAATATTTCGGCAACGGTTCAGCGGTACTTGGCGAGCCACAGCGAGTCTCTCTCTACTTCCCGCGGGTTACCCCGCGATTGATTCCTGGTTCAGGCCGGGCAATCCTGCCCGGTCATCGCGTTAACGTCTCCGACCTACCACCGGTAGTGCGCAAAAGCCTTGTTGGCTTCGGCCATACGGTGTACGTCTTCCTTCTTCTTGATCGCAGCGCCACGCCCATTCGCCGCATCCAGCAGCTCATTGGTCAGCTTCTCGACCATGCCCTTTTCGCCGCGGCCACGCCCGTAGGTCACCAGCCAGCGAATCGCAAGTGAGGTGCGCCGGTCCGGATTCACCTCAATCGGCACCTGATAGTTGGCGCCACCCACGCGGCGGGTCTTCACCTCGAGCAGCGGCTTGCAGTTCTCCACGGCCTTCTTGAACAGCTTCAGCGCCTCATCGCCGCCCTTCTGCTCAAGATTCGTCATCGCAGCATAGAAAATGTTCTGCGCCGTCGACTTCTTACCCGCCCACATCATCGAGTTCACAAACTTGGTGACGAGCGTCGAACCGTAAACCGGGTCGGGAGCCACTTCCCGCTTCGCAATGTGACCTTTTCTCGGCATAAATCCTTATTCCTTCTTCCAGCCTCGCAGCTGCAAAACTTTCTCCTGCCACAGAAACCGCGCAGAGCCTTCGCCCTGCGCATCCGGCTACTTCTTGCCCTTGCCTGGCGCCGCGCCGCCTTTGGCGCGCTTGGCTCCGTATTTCGAACGACCCTGGTTCCGGTTGGCCACACCAACCGCATCCAGCGTGCCGCGCACTACGTGGTACCGAACACCCGGCAGATCCTTCACACGGCCGCCGCGGATCAACACAATCGAGTGCTCCTGCAGGTTGTGGCCAATGCCGGGAATATATGTCGTCACTTCAATGCCGTTCGTCAGGCGCACACGGGCAACCTTGCGGAGCGCCGAGTTCGGCTTCTTGGGGGTCTGCGTGTAAACACGGGTGCAGACGCCGCGACGCTGCGGGCAACCCTGCAACGCGGGAGATGCCGTCTTGTAGCGCGGCGCGGTGCGGCCTTTGCGAACGAGCTGATTAAATGTAGGCAAACCGTAAAACTCCTTACCTGTCCTGAACCTGCTCAACCTTTCAGGCGCGCAGCAAAACTGCTCTCGCGCGGTTTCTTTGCCGTCAAAGCTCACGGCATCCCGCACGAAGCTCAGTTCCTGCTTCGCGTCTGCTTGCTTCCTTCTCAGACGAGAATCGAGACGGTGACCGAGCGCAACCCTCCCCACGCCGGGGATCACTCAAGGTTGGCCAGCTCCGTTTCGCCGATTCCGGCCCACATAGTCCGCCAAGGTGACGGATGTCGCAGGCTCCGATGCGATCCTGTCCTGCCGTTCGAGTCCGGCCCGGACTCACAGAGATCTGATTTCACTGCCCATCTCTGTGCTGTTTCCTCATTTGCGCGTCACAGTACATACGACTACGCGCACTCTCGCGGAACCATCTAAGATTAGCAACTGCGCCGTCCAGAGTCAACGCGCCGCCAGGAGTTTTCAGGCAGTTTTCTTACACTTTTACCTCTGGTTTTCCCCGGGCCGCCCATCCAGCACTCCCGCCCTGCCCCGCTCCGCTCGCTCGCCGGTCAAAAACTACCTGTGCACCGCCTCCTCCCCCACCCTCCATCTCTCTTTTTCCGCCACTGCAATCTCCCTCCCCTTTTGTCCACACCGCCTGATATAACATCGGCCATGAGATTCGCGCACCGCTGGCAGATTGCTGCCGCAACCATAGCCTTCCTCGCTGCACCTCTGGGCTTTGCCCAGACCCCGCCAAATGCGGCCCTGCACAACGCAAAAATCGAACACCTCATCGAAAACCTGCAAAAGACCGTCTTCCTCCGCGAAACTGCCATCTCCCCCAACGGCACTATGGTTCTCTGGGAACAGAGCGGGCCTGACGCCTCCCGCATCTTCGTCGCTCCCCTCGACAACCCATCGGCCCGCAAGACCATCTCCGCCTGCTCTCCAGGGCAGCAGGGAATCGCCGAACAAGCCGCCTGGTCGCCCGATTCCCGCCAGATCGCATTTTTCTCCAACTGCACCTCTGATCACACCGGCGCCGTCTTCGTCGCATCCGTCAAAAACGGCAGCCCCACAAGACTCGCCACCCTCGACGGCTTTTCCCACTCGCTCACATGGTCGCCCAACGGGAAATACCTCAGCTTCATTTACGTCAAAGGCTCCAGTGGCCCCGTGAACGCCCTCGCGCCTACACCTCCTCCCGCCGGCGTCATCGGCGAAGGAAACGCCCGCGATCAGCGCATCGCCATCCTTTCCGCCCACGGCGGCCCTATTCTCCAGATCACCCCGCTGGGCAGGTATGTCTACGAATTCAACTGGTCCCCGAATTCACGCAAGCTCGCCTATGTTGCCGCGCCCCTGCCCGGCGATGACAACTGGTGGGCCGCCAGGCTCTACACCCAGCCCGTCCACGGCGCTCCGCACGCCATCCTCGATCCAAGCACCATCTCTGGTCCGCTCCACGGCCTGCAGATTGCCGTCCCGCGTTGGTCCCCTGATGGCAAGCAGATCGCCTTCATCGGCGGCCTCATGTCCGATCAAGGCGTAACCGGCGGCGATCTCTACCTCATCAACGCCAAGGGCGGCCAGCCCCGCGACGTCACGCCAGACACGAACCTCACCGTCGCGTGGCTCCAGTGGCAGTCCGCATCCCCCGGCCACGACTCGTTCATTGTCTCCACCATCTCCGCCGGCGCACCCTCCATCCAGCGCCTCAGCATCGAGGGTGACGCCTACCATTTCAAGCCGCTCATGACCCAACCCGAATCCATCGGCAACGGCCACCTGCTCAACGGCGTCTCGCTCTCCAACAACGGCAAAGTCGCCTTCATCGGCAGTTCCTTTGCCTCGGCGCCGGAAGTCTATGCCGGTACCCTCGGCCAGACACCTGCCGCCATCACTCAGGTCAACGCCCATCTCAAGCCTGTCTGGGGCAAAGCCGAATCCGTCAAATGGACCAACGAAGGTTTCCACGTCCAGGGCTGGCTGCTCTATCCGGCCCACTACGATCTCGGCAAGCACTACCCCCTCATCGTCTATGTGCACGGCGGCCCGGCCTACGCCAACATGCCCCACTGGCCTTATCCCGGCTACGGTCCGGTTCCGTTCTCCGCCCTCGGATACTTCGTCCTCATGCCCAACCCGCGCGGCAGCTACGGCGAAGGCGAAAAATTCACCCAGGCCAACCGCCGCGACTTCGGTTATGGCGACCTGCGCGACATCATCGCCGGTGTTCACACAGTCGAAAAACAATTCCCCATTGACAGCAACCGTGTCGGCCTCACCGGCTGGAGCTACGGCGGTTTCATGAGCATGTTCGCCGTTACCCAGACTCACATCTTCCGCGCCGCAGTCGCCGGAGCGGGCATCTCCGACTGGAAGAGCTATTACGGCGAAAACTCCATCGACAAATGGATGATCCCCTTCTTCGGCGCTTCCGTCTATGATGATCCCGCCGTCTATGCCAAATCCTCGGCCATCAATTTCATCAAAAATGTCAAAACCCCCACACTGGTCGTCGTCGGCTCCAATGACGCCGAATGTCCCGCACCGCAGTCCTTCGAGTTCTGGCATGCGCTCAAAACTCTCGGCGTCCCCACCGAACTCGTCGTCTACCCCGGCGAAGGCCATGGCTTCTATAAACCAGCCGATCGCATCAACGTCCTCGAACGCGCTCTGGCATGGTTCCAGCACTATATGCCGGCCCGGAACTGACCCCAGACACCGGCTCCGTTTCCCCACGGAGCCGGCCACTCTTTGGCGCGGCTCTTTTCTCTTCAGGTCCCGCCCTGTTCCCTGACCGCCCGGGCCTGTTATCTTAAGGGCACCTGACTATTCTGATGAGGGTTATAAGACCGTCCGTGCGCGAGCGGGGACGGGGAGGTTGCATGCAGCGGTTTTTTGTCCTGATCGTTCTCCTGAGCTTTTCGCTACCAGTTGGGCTCTCCATCGCAGGTTGTGGTCACAACCAGAACAACTACTGCCTCAAGAACGGGCACGCCTACGGTCCAACGATCAATCAGGTGGCTTATGTCGTCCTGCAGCCGCAGACGACAGGGATCTCCCTGGCCTGGGGCCAGACCGAGTCGCTCGATCAGCCTACCGCGTACAACTGCGTCAACCAGACCCAGACGGTGGCGAACTTCATCTACGGCACCACCAGCCACACCATCGCTGACGTTTCCCCGTCCGGCATCCTTTGTGCCGGCACCTGGAACCGCTACAGCCAGGGCCTCGTGCCGCCCTATACGGTCTGCACTCCGCCTACCGGCGCGTACCTCGGGAACTGCGGCACTGCCACGGTTCCAAATAGCGCCTGCGGCGTCGCCCAGGTCACAGCCACCGGCGGCTCCGTCACGAGTAATCCGGTCAATGTCTACATCCATCCACCCATAACATCGATATCCATCAATCCAACTGCGGTCACGCAAACAGGATGCTTCTCCCAGGGGGTCACTGTCAGTCAAAACGGCAACCCTGTCACGCTCCGAGGCGAAACGCAGGTTCTTGGCCCCGATGGCACGCCCATTCCGCTCAATGACATCGGCACCATCACCTACACCGCCAGCGACCCCAGCATCGTCAAAATCAACAACACCACCAATAACGGCACCAACACCAACCCCAACGGCACAATGACTGCCGTGCTGCCTGGAGCGACCCTCATCACCGCGAACGTGGCCAGCTCCAGCTCCGCCGCGGGATATTTCTACACCTGCCCGCCAGCCTCCATCGCGCTCAGCATTAACGGCCAGACCAACGTGACCGTCACTCCCAGCTCGACACCCACCGTCAGCTCCACCATCAAGGACAAGAACGGCACCACGCTCACCGGCGTTTCTCTCGACTTCTCCTCCACCCAGCCCCAGAATCTCAGCGTCAGCTCGACAGGCGCCATCGACGTGAACTTCCCCAGCTCCGCCAGCATCTCCGCCATCTGTCAGCCGGGTACGTGTAACCCCGCGCCGATCAACCAGATCGGCTTCTATGGCACCGGCGTTCCCGTCGTCTCCAATACCGTAACCATCAATGCCCCCGGCCGAGACAGCGACCAGGTCTGGTTTGCCTCCACACAGTCGCAGTACTTCAGCAGCATCGACCTGACGCAGGGCACAAAGGGCACCACGGTCCGCCTGCCCTTCATCCCCAACTCCATGATCGCCGACCAGAGCGTCAGCGAACTCTACTTCGGCAGCTACCGCGAGCTGATGATCTACAACACCCTCACCAACAACATCAGCAAAGAAGACACCAGCGTCCCCGGTGTCGTGCTCGCCGTCTCCCCGGATGACTCTCAGCTGGTCATCAACGACCAGCTCCGCAAGGTCATCTATCTCTACTCGCTCTCAACCGGTACTAACACCAGCATCGGTGGTGTCGCCACCCACGCCCAGTTCTCGCCCGACAGCAAGACCGTCTACATCACCGGCGCAGACACCCTCTACGTGCACAACAACAACACCGGCTGGAGCACTTACCCCATCAACAGCACCCAGAGCACCGCTTGCACGCCGTCGGACGACAATAACGAACCGTTAGGCTCTGCCCCCAACGACCCCCTCAACAATCCCTACTGCGGCCGCGATCTCGCCATCACCATCCCGCAGATCGGACCCTTCGTCTCCGGCAGCACCACCAACGCCTACGGCTTCTGCCCGGATACCACCGTCACGCCGGCCATCTACTATCCGCAGGCCGCCAGCGTCTCTGCAGAGACCGACCATCTCGCCGCCACCGCCAATGGCGATCACATCATCGGCGCAACAACCACCTCGCTGGTCGACATGTGGCTCTACGCGAACTCCGGCCAGACCCAGCTCGGCATGCCCACCGGCGGCTGCCCGCAGCCTTCGCCAACCACCTCCGGGCCCATCAAGCTTTACCCCTACACGATCTCAACGCCGCTCACCGGCATCACCCCGAATCAGATTGATCAGGTCCTCACTTCTCCCAACTCCCTCGAGTCGTTCATCACCTATCAATCCAATACACCGAACGGCGTCCTGCCGGAGTACACCCCTAACACCGTTGCCAATCAACCCGGTACGTTGACTAACATTCAACTCGGCAGCAGCGCCGGCGCCCCCATCGTCGGTGCCTTCAGCCCCGACGGCAGCATCTTCTTCGCGAGCACCAGCGGTGACGATCTCATCCACATGATCGATCCCTCGACAGGCAAACCGGTCTCGGTTCTTGGCAGCACCACCCTTGCCCCCGGCCTCGTCAATGCCAACCAGCAACCCGTACCGGCCCAATTCATCGCGGTCAAGTCCCGCTCCACCACCTAGAGCGAAACCCCGCCCTCACATCCCCCAAAGCCCGTCCGCGCAGGACGGGCTTTGGCTTTTCACCGCGCGCCTTTGCTAGAACTCAGCTCTCTCCCGTGCCCGCCTTCAGCGT
>JAJZIF010000132.1 GCA_021810735.1 Acidobacteriota bacterium | reverse complement strand
CCAAGACTCGATCCATCTGAGTGATGCAGAAGTTCCGGACGCGATATCCTAAATACAGGCGCTCAAAGCCTGCCCGATTTATTTTCATTTGCCGCAGCCGCTCTTCGCGCTGCTGAAGGATCTGATGCACCCCTTGAACATCACCCCCACCGACTATGCCGTTGCGTCGCTCTTCGGAGCGGTCGTCATCATCATCTGGCGTATTCGCGAAGGCCGTTCCGCCGTCACCCTGAAGAAGATCATCATTCCCCCGGCCGGCATGGCCACGGGCTTTTCCATGTTCTTCGCTCCCATCTGCCGGATTCCCTGGCTCTGGGGCATCTCCGCTTTCCTGCTGGGAGCCACCCTGCTGGCCTGGCCTCTGAATGCCACCACCAGGCTTTACCGGGACGGCAACACCGTCATGATGAAGCGCTCCAGCGCCTTTTTGATGGTGGTCGTCGTCCTTGCCGCCATCCGATTCTTCGCCCGCGGCTATTTCGACCAGTTTGTTTCCGTCGAGCAGACCGGAGCGGTGTTCTATCTCCTCGCCTTCGGCATGATCCTTTGCTGGCGTGGCAGCATGTTCTTTGCCTACCGCAGGCTCACCGCACAATCCGCTGCGGCAGAGCCCGCTGCGCTCGTTGAAGATCCCGATCCCGCCTCCTAGGCGGATTTCCCATACGTTGATTTGTCCCCGCGCCATTGTTCCAGAAGAACGATGGCACGGCGCCGCATCGGGCTGTTGCACCTCAGTCTCCTCCTAAAGGATGAGTGTGACCGAAATCACCTCATGTCCCTTCCCGCCCGGATAGAATGCTCGGTTTTCGAGAATATCCCGAAGACATCGCGAAGCGTGATGTTCCGGCCCCGGTACAAGGCTGGCCGCCGTCCCGGGAAAGCGTAGCCGACCGTAGAGCACGAAACGGCAGCCGGACGACCCCGCCACGCAAAGCGACCACAGGAGGCATGAAACATGTCGACAGCAGGGTTGCAGCACCAGCTTGTGCTGGCTCATCGTATGAAGCGCCTGGGCACAGAAACTGCTTTTGAGGTTCTGAGCCGGGCCAAGGCGCTCGAGCGGCAGGGCAAGAACATCGTCCACCTGGAAATCGGGGAGCCCGATTTCGATACGCCACCCAATATCGTGGATGCGGCGGTGGCAGCGCTTCGCAGCGGATGGACGCACTATGGCCCTTCCGCCGGACAGCCCGAACTGCGCCAGATCATCGCCAGCTATGTGAGCCGGACCCGAGGAATCCAGGTTTCCCCGGAAGAAGTGGTGGTTGTGCCAGGAGGAAAGCCGATTATTTTCTTCACGATGCTGGCATTAATTGAAGAAGGAGATGAGGTCATCTACCCCAACCCCGGCTTCCCGATCTACGAATCGATGATTGAGTATGCCGGAGGCAAGGCCGTGCCGGTTCTCCTGCGGGAAGAGCGCGACTTCGCCATGGACGTGGACGACCTGGCCGCGCTGGTGACCAGCCGAACGAAACTCATCATCCTGAATTCGCCGCAGAATCCGACCGGGAGCGTCCTGTCGCGCCGCGACATTGAGCGCACGGCCGAGGTGATCGGCAACCGCAACATCATGGTGCTGTCGGACGAGATATACAGCCGCCTGCAGTTTGAAGGCGAGCCGTTTTCAATTCTGTCCCTGCCCGGCATGCGGGAGCGAACCATCCTGCTGGATGGCTTCTCCAAGACCTATGCCATGACCGGGTGGCGCATCGGTTACGGCATCATGCGCAGTGACCTTGCGGCTCATATGACGCGGCTCATGACCAACTCTAATTCCTGCACTGCCAGCTTCACCCAGATGGCCGCTGTCGAGGCACTGCGCGGAGACCAGAGCCCGGTTGAACAAATGCGCTCGGAATTCGAAAAGCGCAGCAGGATGTTTGTCGATGGACTGAATAAAATCCCGGGATTCTCGTGCCGCATGCCGAAGGGCGCGTTCTACGTCTTTGCCAACATCGCCGGTACAGGCTGGAAATCAAAGCCGCTTGCCGACGCGCTGCTGGACCAGGCGGGCGTAGCAGCCTTATCCGGAACCTCGTTTGGTGAGTTTGGGGAGGGCTATCTCCGGTTCAGCGTGGCGAATTCCATCGAGATGCTGCACGAAGCTCTCGAACGCATCGAGCGCTGGACCCGGGTGAATCTGTAGCTGCGAGGAGGATAACTATGTCTCTCAAGGACTCGAATACTGGCAAAATCACCCACAGCTATTCCATTCCAGAACTGCGGGATATGGCCACCATGATGCGTGGCTACAATCTTGTGTCTCTATGCGCCGCCGGTTCGGGTCATGCCGGAAGCACCTTGTCGATCATGGATCTCGCAGCGGCGTTGTATCTTCACGCAGCGGACCACGATCCTGCCAACCCGTCGTGGCCGGATCGCGACCGCATCATCTGGTCCGCGGGACACAAGGCCCCGGCACTGTATATCGCGCTGGGAGCATCCGGATATTTCCCTCTCGACGACACGGCAACCCTGCGCAAGCTGGGTTCACCCTTTCAGGGCCATCCACACTGGCTGAAGGTGCCGGGTGTCGAAATCTCCAGCGGATCGCTGGGCCAGGGGCTCAGCATTGCCGCGGGGATGGCGCTCGCGGCCAAATTAAACGGCGACCATCACAGGGTATTCTGCCTGATGGGAGACGGCGAACAGCAGGAAGGCCAGGTGTGGGAAGCTGCCATGGAGGCCGGTCATTATCACCTCGATAATCTAATCGCCATCATTGACTGCAATCGCCTGCAGATTGACGGCTGGGTGAAAGATGTTTTGCAGGTTGAGCCGCTCGATGCCAAGTACGCGAGCTTCGGGTGGCAGACGCTGCATATCGATGGTCACGACATGAACCAGATTGTGGCCGCCCTGGATCAGGCAAGGACAATGACCGGGAAACCCGTCGTGATTCTCGCCGAAACGATCAAGGGCAAGGGCGTCAGCTTCATGGAGAACCAGGCAGGCTGGCATGGCAAAGCGCCCAACCGGAAGGAATTGGACGCAGCCCTCACCGAACTGGGCCTGAAAGAGAGGATTCCGGCGGACTGGCTACTCGGTGCCGCAAGCACATTTCAAGCTGAAATCGACCGGAAGCTCCAGGACAAGATGCCGAGGTTCTCACGCGATTACTGGTGGAACGCAGGCGATACGATGAAGGTCAACATGGAGCCAACGCGCAAAGGTTTCGGGAAATCCCTGGCGCAGAATGGCGACGACGAGCGGATCGTCTGCCTCGGGCTGGATATCTCCGCCTCCATTACCATCGGTGATTTCCGAGCCGGCAAGCCGGAACGCGACAAGAGATGGATCAGCATGGGAATTGCCGAACAATCGGCGACAGCCGCTGCCGCCGGTCTCGCCAGGGAAGGCAAGCTGCCGGTGTTTGGTTCCTATGCCACCTTCTCAGCGGCCCGCAATCTGGACCAGCTTCGTGTTTCCATCTGCTACTCCAATATGAACGTCCTGATCGCCGGCGCTCACGGTGGGGTTTCCGTTGGTCCCGACGGCGCGACCCACCAGGCTCTCGAAGACCTTTTCACCATGCAGGGCCTGCCCAACATGGCTGTGGTGGTGCCATGCGACGCGATCGAAACACGCAAGGCCACCGACTATCTACTCCTGCAACACGAGGGGCCCAAATATATCCGCTTCGCACGCGAAGCAACTCCGGTCGTGACCACCGAGGCTACACCCTTTGTCTTTGGAAGCGCCAATGCGATCCGGATGCGCCGGGAAGCGGCAGGTTTTGTGGATAGCTTCGAAACTCAGCTCGCGGAGGCTTACAGGAACGAGGACGAAGACCTCACCATCATCGCGCTCGGGCCGATGGTCCCGGAAGCCATGCGCGCGGCCAGCATCCTCAAACTGGAATACGGCTACGAGACGCGTGTTCTGAACATGCACACGCTGAAGCCAATCGATACAGAGGCCATAATTCGCGCCGCGCTGGAGACAGGCATCATCGTGACAGCCGAAGAACATCAGATCGGCGCACTGGCCTGGCGCGTGAGTTCCATCCTCACGGAGAGTCCACGGCTTTACGGGATTCCCGTAATTACGGGCGCGATTGGCGTCAAGGATCGATTCGGCGAGTCGGGCGCTCCCTGGGAGTTGGTGAAAGAGCTGGAGGTAAGCGCAGAACACATTGCGCTGAAATCTCTTGAACTGGTAGCGATCAAGAAGGAGTCCCGGTCGGAGATCGCCCAATAGGCACCAAAGGCCAGTCTCCCCGGAAGCATCAAGCCGCCGGGATACGGAGCGCGTTCAGGCAGACCACCTTCATCTATGCAATTTTCGGTTTGCGCCGTGCGGCCCTTCTTGAGTAGAAGCCGCCATGGATCCGCGGCCTCGGTATTCATCCGAAGGAGAGCTGCATCAATTCATCCGGCGATGGAAAAGTTGTCCGGCAACGATCATGCTGACCAGGCCCATCAATAGAAGCGGGAAATACTGTGGCCACAGCAAAGAACCTCTTGCTCCCTCAAGAAAACACTCGCGAAGAATGATGAGAAAGTAGCGCAGCGGATCAGCCAGCGTAATGTACTGCACAGCCCGCGGCATGTTTGCGATAGGGGTCGCGAAGCCTGAAAGCACGATGGCCGGCACCATGAAGAGAAACACCCCGAGTAATCCCTGCTGTTGAGTAATCGCGAGAGACGAGATCATGAGTCCAATGCCGACCGTCGAGAGCAGAAAGCAAAACAGCCCGAAATATAGGGCCAGAATGCTTCCCGTGAATGGAACATGAAACCAGAAGACGGCTACGAGGATAATCAGCGATCCTTCAAAAGCTCCCACCATGAATCCCGGCAAAGCTTTGCCAATAAGAATCTCCGTCGGACGCAACGGCGTTACCAACAGCTGGTCAAAAGTTCCCATCTCGCGTTCACGCGCTACGGAAAGTCCGGTAGTGAGCATGCTCACGAGCAGCGTCAGAATGCCGCAGATGCCGGGCACAATAAACCATCGGGATTCCAGATTGGGGTTGAACCACGCCCGCTCCGTCAACACGGTGGAGGATCGAGCTTCTCCATGCCTTGCGATCCATGCCTGATTGAAGCTTTGCACAATCGCCTGTGCGTAGCCCGATGCCATGGCCGCGGTGTTGGAATCCCGGCCATCGAGGATGAGCTGGATGTGTGCCGACTGGCCGCGCTCAAGCCTCCTGGAAAAATCGGGGTGGATATCGATGGCGAGCAGCGCAGACTCATCATCGATGGCCGTGGTCAGCTCCTGCTGGCTGTGCACGACCTGCAGCAGGTGGAAATTCGGCGATCCGGCAAAGCGGGCAATCAGATCACGCGACGCAATTCCCGCGTCCTGGTTGTAAACCACAAAGGGAATGTTGGTGAGGTCAAAGGTAGCCGCATAACCGAACACCACGAGCTGAATAATGGGCGGCCCGATCAGCACCGCGCGGCTGGCCGCATCCCGCAGCAGCGCCAGAAGCTCCTTTTTGGTTAAGGCAAGAATGCGCTGGAGAGTCGCACGCATCAGTCCAGCCTCTTATGGAACCGCGCCAGGGTGATTCCCAGAAAGATGACGCAGAGCACGCCCATCCCCAGGATGCTACGCAGAATCAAAGATGGGATCGTCCCTGCCAGAAATGTGCTTTGCAAGACTGTCACAAAGTAGCGCGCGGCCACGATATGCGTAAGCAACTGGATGATGCGCGGCATGGACCGAATATCGAAGAGAAATCCGGAGAGGATAAAGGCCGGCAGAAAGGTCGTAACAATGGCCACCATCGCCGCAACAAACTGACTCCGCGCCACCACGGAAATCACGAGGCCCATCCCGAGTGCGGTGAGCAGGAAAAGGCCAGCAGATCCGAACAGAACCCAAAGCGAGCCGCGCAGCGGAACATCGAAGAGAAAGACCGCCATCAGCGTGGATAGCGCCATGCCGCCCATGCCCATCACAAAATATGGGAGCAGCTTGCCCAGCAGAATTTCAATCCTGGCCACGGGCGTCACCATAATACCTTCCATCGTTCCGCGTTCCCACTCGCGAGCCACCACCAGCGCGGTGAGCAGCGCGCCGATCAGCGTCATGATGATGGCAATCAGGCCGGGAATCAGGTAATCGCGACTGCGCAGCGCGGGATTGAACCAGACGCGCGTGTCCACGACCACGGGGATCGCGAGCGGCCTGCCGTCGCGGACTGCTTCCTGCTGCTGCCATACCTGCCAGGCGCCCTGCACGTAGTTCTCAACGATACGTGCCTGGTTCGCATCCACTCCGTTGACGGTTAGTTGGATGGGCGCGCCCTCGCGGCGATACGCCCGGCGAGTGAAATCACTGCGCAGCCAGAGAATCGCGCTGACATCTCCTTCCATCAGAGCCTGCCTTGCCGAAGCCATATCCGGATAAAGCGTCGGCCGGAACCACTGGGAACGATCAAGTTCTCCCAAAAAGGACGCCGTGAGTTGTGTGGGATGATCCACTACTTCGGCCACGGCAATGTGGTGCGCGTCGAGTGAAACACCATACCCAAAAATCAGCAGCAGCACCAGCGGCAGCAGGAACGCGATAGCTATGCTCGAAGGATCGCGAACAATTTCGTAGACCTCCTTGCGCATCAGGCCGGCGAGTCGCATTCCGTTCATGACGCTCTCCGGGTCGCGCGCTCGTGTTTTTCAATCAATGCGATGAACGCATCTTCCATATCCGGCGAGGGAAGGTCGGGTCGCCGCACTGCATGCCGCAGCTCAGCCGGTTTTCCCTCGGCCAGAATTTCTCCGAGCGACATCAACACCAGGCGGTCGCAGTATTCAGCTTCTTCCATGAAGTGGGTGGTCACCAGGCATGTGGTACCGCTTGCTGCTAATGCATTTACGCGCGCCCAGAATTCGCGCCGGGCCAGTGGATCGACCCCTGATGTCGGCTCATCGAGAAAGAGAATGTTCGGCTCGTGCATCAGCGCGCAGGCAAGCGCAAGACGCTGTTTGTATCCCAAAGGAAGGTCACCCGCATTCAGCGTGAGATAGTCCCTCAACTCCAGTTCCTCCAGCGCCCAGTCCATGCGCAGCTTCCTGCGCCTGTGTTCCAGGCCGTACGCGGAGGAAAAGAAGGCCAGGTTCTGCTGCACGCTCAACTGCGCGTAGAGAGAGAATTTCTGCGAAACATACCCGATGCGAGCCCGTGCGACAGCAGGAGCGCGGCGCAGGTCCATGCCTGCTACGTGCAGCGTGCCGGAGGTGGGTGGAAGCAATCCGCAAAGCATGCGAAAGGTAGTCGATTTGCCGGCGCCGTTTGCTCCCAGTAGACCGAAAATCTCCCCTTGGTGGACTGTGAAGCTGATGTTTTTCACGGCGGCGAAATCGCCGAAGTTGCGGCACAGATTCTTAACCTCTACCACCGGTTCATCTGCTGCCGGAGCATGGTGTACCGTGGACAATGGTGCCGCACGACGCGACGAGCGCTGAAACAGCAGACTCACGAATGCATCTTCCAGGCGTGGAGGTACGGGCTGCGGGCTGCAGAACTCGGCCAGATCCTCTGGCATGGCCGGCGGTACGGCCTGCTGCATCACAATGCGCAGGCCATCACCATGGATCACCGTGTCCAGCACTCCCGGCAGATGCGCCATGCGCGACTGCAGCGTGCGAGGCGCCGCAGCGCCTTCTTCGATGACGAAGGTGTGCCCCTGAAACGGCGCGGCCAACTCGGCGGCAGAACCCTGCGCCACCAATTCGCCCTCGTGCAGCAGAAGAACGTGATTGCAGCGCTCAGCCTCATCCATGTATGCGGTGCTGAGCAACACCGTGACTCCCTGATCGGCCACCTGATGCTCGATAATGCTCCACAGCTCGCGGCGCGAAATGGGATCGACGCCGACACTGGCTTCATCCAGCAACAACAATTCCGGAGGTTGAATCAACGTGCAGGCGAGGCCGAGCTTCTGCTTCATCCCGCCGGATAAGCGCCCGGCTCTGCGCTTTCGGAACGGCCCCAGCGCCGTCAGCGTCAGCAGTTCCGCGAACCGCTCCTCGCGTTTCTCGTATGCAATGCCGCGGAGGCTCGCAAACAGGTCGAAATTCTCTTCGACGGTCAGATCTTCATAGAGGCCAAAGTGCTGCGGCATGTAACCAATGCGGCTCTGCAAGGCAAGCGCTTTCCTGGGCAGCGCGTGGCCGAGTACCTGAACTTCCCCGCGATCGGGGGTCAGAATTCCTGCCATCATGCGCAACAGCGTTGTCTTGCCTGCGCCGTCGGGACCGATCAGTGCTGTCACGCCTCCCGAAGGAATCGTCAGCGATATCTCCCGGAGCGCGTGACGGGCTGTCTTCCCTTTTCCAAAGGACTTGTCGAGATTGCGCACCACCACGGCGTCCATGTCATTTTGTCCCGCAGGGATTGGCATCTGCAGAATGGGGCGAGTTGCCGGTCAGCGGAAGAATCACGGTTACCGGCATGCCAAGGCGAAGACGATGATCGGGATTGCAGGCGTAGACCCGCACGCGATAGACAAGCTGGGAGCGAAGCTGGGTTGTCTCTACATTCTTGGGCGTGAACTCCGCAACTGGGGAAATGAATCCCACCCAGGCCTTGAATCGCTGGCCCGGGAAACTGTCAGATTCAATCCACGCATGCATGCCGGTTGCGACTTTGCCCATTTCCGGTTCGGGAAGATAGACGCGCGCCCAGACCGGATTGTCCAGAGCTAGCGTAAAGACGGGCGTTTGCGGACTGGCCATATCTCCCGGCTCCAGAATGCGATTCTGAATCACGCCATTCGCCGGGGCATAGAGT
>JAJZIF010000131.1 GCA_021810735.1 Acidobacteriota bacterium | reverse complement strand
GGTCACCGCCGCGGAAGGCGAGAACATGACCGATGTGCTGCTGGAGTTCATTGAGGACTACATCCGCCGGCACTCACCCATGACGAGGAAACCGAAAGGGCGGCGCACTGTGGCCTAGTTTTGCACCGGCGCTCATACCTGGACGAATTACAGCTTAGAATTTTTCGGCGAGAGTGTTTCTTGACGTTTTTTAGAACGCGAGCGTACACTGGGCATCGCTTCTATAGGCACTATTTTTAACATCCGAAAATAAGAATTCTCCATCCCAGAACACATGAATAACGATGTACTGCAGCGAAGTATCCAAAAATGCCGGCAAACCTTGTCCATGCAGGCGAAGATTTCCTTCCTTCCCAGGTTTTTCAGCGTGAATCCACCTAGACTCTCTCCAATGATCCCTAAAGCATCTCGTTTCCTGCTATTTGCTTGCCTTTGTTCCACTTATATGGGACTCTATGCGGCCCAGGGGCAGTCAACGAGCGCTCCGGAGTGGAGAACGAGCAGCTTTGATGCGCAGCGCGATGGATGGCAGAGAGACGAAAGCAAGCTGACAACAAGCAATGCGAAGGACATTCGCCTTCTCTGGAAGGTGAAAACCGATAACAAGTCGATGGGGATGCATTCCTTTCGGGAGCCGCTGATCATTGCCGGCGTCCAAACGGCGAGCGGTGTCAAGACATTGGCAATTTTGGCGGGAGCCGCGAATGAGGTCTATGCCATCGATGCTGACAGTGGCACGATGCTGTGGCAGAAACAGTTGAAATGGGCGTCGGACAAACCACAGACCTCGGACATCAACAGCGGCTTTATTTGTTCGAAGGCTTTGTCCGCCACGCCGGTGGTGACGCCGGCCGGAGCGGCGAACCGCTTCCTTTACGTGCTGGGCACGGACGGGTATCTGCACATATTGGATCTGTCTACGGGCGATGAAGCAAAACCGCCCATGCAGATGCTTCCCGCCGCGTATGGGAAGCCCTACGGATTGAACCTGAAGGACAATGTGGTGTACACAGCGACTGGGCAAGGCTGCTACGGCGTCCCCAACAAGTTGTATGCTGTCGATTTAACCAATGGAAAGGCTTTTTCTTCCCCGGTTCGACAGGGAGGAATTTTCGGGACCGCGGGTCCTTCGATTGGCACGGACGGAACTATTTATTTAGAGACCGGAGACGGCCCCTACAACCCCGCGACTGGGCAGTTATCGACGACTGTGCAGGCTTACACTTCTTCCAGCGACACGCTGACGCTCAAAGACTATTACACGCCGGTCAATCATGAATGGTTGACCATTCGAGATTTGGATATGGATGTGACGCCGGTCGTCTTCCCTTACGAAGGACGAGACTTATTGGTTGGCTCGGGCAAAGAAGGCCGCTATTTTCTGATGGACAGCAAATCGCTGGGCGGACCCAACCACTTTGATCCTTTGTACCGCAGCCCTCTCGTATCCAATACAAATGCAAACTTCCAGACCGAAGGTACTTGGGGAAGTCTTGCGAGTTGGAAGGACCACGATGGAACACGATGGGTGCTGGCGCCAATTGGCGGCCCGGTAGCGGTGCCGTTTCCGATCACACACGGGGCAACGCCGAATGGCGGTGTGATCGCCATGAAGTTAACCGACAAGGGTGGAAAGATGGAACTGACGCCGGCGTGGCTCTCGCGCGACATGATGACCGCTGAGCCCCCGGTCGTGGCCAACGGTGTGGTATTTGTGCTGGCCGCCGGCGAATTTACCGGGCAGGCGAATGATGTTGACGGGGGACTCTATAGCTGGCAAGAACGGGTGAAACGATCGATTCCAGCGAAGCTCTATGCGCTGGATGCGGAAACCGGCAAAGAACTGTATTCGAGTGGGGACCAGGTGACGTCCTTCCTGCACCAGGCCGGCATTGCCGTTGCGGGGGGGCGGGTGATTTTTGGCACTTTTGATGGGACGATTTATTGTTTCGGCTTGCCATGACCTGTCCCCTCTGAAGTCCAAAGCCACGGAGTCCCTATTCGAATGCGAACGAGGAATGTTGATTGATGCGAAGATTTTTGAATTGGTCACTCACTCTGTTTTTGGTCGCCCCATGTCTGGGGCTGGCAATTGCGCGAGCTGAAGCACGCGGACGCTGGCACGTAGCCGATGGCGATGCCGCGCATAACAACTGGCAAAAAACGGAATCGAAGATTTCGGCCGAGACCGTAGCCAGCTCGTTCAAGTTGCTGTGGAAGCTCAAGCTCGGAAGCGAGGCCCAGCAGACAGGGGGGTTCAGCGAACCTCTTGTCACTCCCAGCATCATTAGTAGCCGTGGATTCAAAGATATAGCGCTGTGGGGCGACTCAAATTCCCTCTATGCAGTGGACTATGCCCTGGGCACGCTTCTTTGGCAAAAGGACTTTCAAGTCGAGTCTTCGGGTTCCACTGGAACATGCAGTGGCTCGAATATCCAGATTCTTATGGAGCCGCCGCTTGTCATTCACTTTGGCGCCAGACGCTCCCATGCCAGTTCGAGGTCAGCGTCGGCTCCGACTACTGCGGATCGCTGGATCGGCGCTCCGGCGGCAGGTGGCGGATTTTCCCTGAAGGGAGTCTACGTACTGACCCGTGACGGATACCTTCATGAGCAAATCCTTGCTACAGGCCTGGATTATGCGCCAGCAGTGAAGTTTCTTCCTGCGTCGGCTGGAGATTCGTCCGGCCTGAACATGAACGACAGGTTCGTGTACACAGAATCGACTCGAGACTGCGGCAATGCTCCCAATGCGGTCTGGTCCATCGACCTCAACACGCCGGAGCATCCCATCGCCAGTTATCAATCTCAGAAAGTCCGCCCGGCGGACTTGACGGGACCGGCGATCGGAGCAGACGGTACCGTGTATATCTCCACCGGTGCGGGCACGTCCGATCCATCTACCGGGGTGCATGCCAATAGCGTTGTGGCACTGACTGCCAAGGACCTGAAGGTGAAGGATTGGTACACAGCTTCGGATAGCGCGAAAGTTCGAATGCTGAATGTCAGCCCGGTAGTCCTGAGTTATAAGGACAAGGATTTGGTGACAGCACCGGGTAAGGACGGTAGCATTGTTTTATTGGACAGCGAATCGCTCGGAGGAAAGGACCACCACACTCCGCTGGCTGAGACGGGTCGAATTTCCAAGACTCCGAAAAAGGGTGCGTGGGAGAGCCTGGCGAGTTGGCAGGACAACAACGGCGCGCTCTGGGTCTTGGCATCGATCTCGGGGCCTGTACAGCGGGATGTCAAGTTTGCCAGCGCCAATGGCGCTGCACCGCACGGCAGCATCATTGCCTTTAAAGTGGAGGACAAGGACGGTCGCCCGGTTCTCACGCCAGCTTGGATCTCACGCGACTTGAGGAATCCGGCGCCTCCTGCGATCGTTAATGGAGTCGTATTTGCTCTCGCCGGTGGTGACGCTTCCGATCACGCGATCCTTTATGCATTGGACGCCACAACGGGTAAGGAACTGTACTCCAGCGGAGGCGCAATCGATACCTACACCCATCTCTCCGGCGTGTCAGTAGGCGATGGTCATGTCTTCTTTACAACCCACGACCATACTCTCTACTCATTCGGAATTCCGATGGAGCACTAGAGCAAAAGGAAGAGTCAATCATGCGAAACCGATCTCAGATACAAGAAGCGCTCGACGAAGGCGCGGGAATTTTGCGGTTGGAACCGTGTTGGGTGCCACGCTCCTTCATGATTCCCGGAAAAAGGTTGAAGCTGCACCCGGATGATCTCTATGCGTTCGGAGGTCATCGGGGAGGGATTAACGAACGCTGGTTTTCATCGACGACGAAGGCTTCGAACGGGCCGGAGACTCTGCCGGATGAGGGGCTCAGTTACGTTCGAGTCAAGAGCGGCAAAAAATTTCTGCTGAAAGAAGCGGTCGAAACTGCCGGAGACTTGTTGCTTGGCGAAGAGGTGATGCAGCGGGAGGGGGGATGGAACCTGCTCTGCAAGTTTTTTGACAATATGGGCCCCATCCCGCACCACATGCACCAGAGCGACGCGTTCGCGAAGCTGGTGGGACAGAAGGGAAAACCGGAAGCCTACTACTTCCCGCCGCAATACAACCTGACGCAAAACAACTTTCCCCACACTTATATGGGACTTGAGCCGGGAACGACGAAGGAAGACATCCGACGATGCCTAGAGAAGTGGAATCGGGGGGACAACGGCATTCTTCTTCATTCACGCGCCTATCGCCTGGAGCCAGGCACCGGATGGCAGGTCAACCCGGGAATCCTGCACGCACCCGGTTCGCTGGTGACATATGAGCCGCAGGTCAACAGCGATGTGTTTGCGATGTTTCAGTCCGAGGTCGAGGGACGGATTGTGGATTGGAGTCTGATGACCAAGGACGTCAAGACTGAATTCCATCACGATCTTGACTACCTTGTCAGCATGCTCGACTGGGATGCCAACGTGAACCCCGAGTTTGCGAAGACGAATAAAACCTTTCCGCGCCCGGTGAAACCGATTGCGGAAATGGAGTCCGACGGCTATCGCGAACTTTGGATTACGTATGGCACGCCCTATTACTCCGCGAAGGAGCTGACGGTGCTGCCGAAGCGGACTGTGACCATCCGGGATAGCGCGGCGTATGGCGTGATCCTGACCCAGGGCTATGGAGCGATTGGCGGTCAGTCTGTGGCAACACCCTCCATGATTCGGTTCGGCGACATGACCGAGGATGAGGTATTCGTCACGGCGGAAGTTGCCAGGCAAGGCGTTCGAATCGAAAATCCAAGTGCATCCGACCCGCTCGTCTTCCTGAAGCATTTCGGGCCCGGCAATCCGGATGCAAAACCGATGTGTCATAAGTGAGCTGAGGGGATCGTGAGCGCAGTCAATCTACACAAGAGCCCTGCCATCCACAACGCGATGTGGCCCGGCATCGTAGGAAAGGGAGCGGACTCCGAGCCACCTATCGATTTGGAGACCATGCTGAACCTGACGGCGGAGGCCGAGGTGGATGGCATCCGTTTCGATGGAGTCGATCTGTTCCTGTCCTCGCCACATACCGACATCGACTCCACCGACTCTGATATAAAGCGCGTTGCCGATAGCATTGCCCAGCGCCAACTCGTGGTCGGCTCGCTGGTTGCCCCGGTCTGGCCCCCTGCGGGCGGCGGTTCAGCGATGGGTTCTCAGGATGAAGTTAAGAAGTTTCTGACGCAGGTCCGAAAAGCTTGCGCTATCGGCAAAATGTTGCGTGACATTGGGATCCGCAGGTATGGAATCGTACGGATCGATTCCGCATCGGGGGTCGCAGACTGGGCGAACGATCCTATTGGCAATACAAAGCGAATCGCGGAAACGTTTCGGGAGGCCTGCGTCATCGCCGAAGACTATGGAGAGCGGCTCGCGGCAGAAGGCGAGATCTGCTGGGGAGGCATGCATAGTTGGAAGCGGATGGTTGAACTGCTGGAAATGGTGAACCGTCCCCAGACGCTTGGGTTCCAGGCAGATATGGCCCACTCTCTGCTGTACACCCTGGGATATAACGCTCCGGAAGACCGATTGCTGCCGGAGAATTTCGATTGGTCGCAGCAGAATGTCTTGATGGAATCTCTGCAAACAGTGACGAACGCGCTGCGTCCATGGACCATCGACTTTCATGTGGCCCAGAACGATGGCACCGTCAGGGGCTCCGGCTCACATGACAAGACTGGACGCCACTGTCAGGCGAACGACCCCAACGGCAGAATGGACATCGTTGCCGTTGCGGGCTTGTGGATGCGTGATGAAAGCGGAGTTCCCACTCGCGCGTATGAGCATATCTGCTGGGACGGCTGCATGTTTCCCAACGCAACCATGCTGATGCCGGATACGTGGAACAATGTGCTCAGGACAATGATCGCAGTGCGCAATGCCCACGGATGGGATTGAGTTAGGAGAATCGCACATCGTTATGGCGAGGAAAAATCTGAATATCGGCCTGGTCGGGTATGGTTTTATGGCGCGCACTCATTCCAATGCGTACCTTCAGGCGCCGCGATTTTTCGATGTACCGTACCAGCCGATACTCAAGGCCGTCTGCGGGCGCAATGCTGACCGAGCGAAAGGGTTTGCAGAAACCTGGGGCTATCAATCCGTGGAAACGGATTGGCGGACTCTTGTGCAGCGGCGGGATATCGACCTGATCGATATTGCCAGTCCGAACGATACGCACGCGGAGATTGCGATTGCCGCCGCCAGGGCGGGGGAAATGGTGCTTTGCGAAAAACCCCTGGGGCGCACCGCGGCAGAAGCCAGTGCGATGACGGATGCGGTAGAGGCAGCCAATGTGCCGAATATGGTTTGGTATAACTATCGCCGCGTGCCGGCCGTCGTTCTGCTGAAGCAACTTCTGGACGAAGGACGTTTCGGCCGCATTTTCCATTACCGGTCAAAGTTTCTGCAGGACTGGACGATTTCGAAAGATCTGCCGCAAGGTGGTGAGGGGCTGTGGCGTCTGGATCTGTCAGTCGCAGGCAGCGGCGTCACCGGCGATTTGCTCGCGCATAACATCGATATGGCATTGTGGCTGAACGGGCCCATCACCGAGGTTACAGCCATGACGGAGACCTTTGTCAAAGAGCGCAAACACACCCTGACCGGCAACGTTGAGCCGGTTGGAATCGATGATGCCAGCGCGTTCTTATGTCGCTTTGCAAATGGATCGCTCGCTACCTTCGAGGCCACGCGCTATGCGCGCGGTCACAAGGCGCTCTTTACGCTGGAGGTCAATGGGGAACACGCTTCCGCGGGGTGGGACCTTCACGATCTTCACCGTCTGCAGTACTTCGATCACCGCGATGAATCGCGATTGCGCGGATGGAAGAGCGTTCATATTACGGACAGCGATCATCCCTATATGAAGCATTGGTGGGTACCGGGGCTGCAAATAGGTTATGAGCACACATTCATTCATCAGATCGCCGATTTTCTTCAGGCAATTGGGAAGGATGAAAAAATATCGCCATCCTTTGCGGATGGGCTGGCCACGGAGTATGTGACCGATGCGGTCCTGAAGTCGGCTAAGACCAAGCAGTGGGAAAAAGTCCTCGCATAATCGATCCGTATTCGCGAGCAGTTTGAGGAGGAAGAGCGTTGACCAAATATCTAAGGGCGCACCACGTTATTATTGGAAGCTGTTTACTATCGGCTGCCTTCCTCATCGTTTCGATCCATCCGTTCGCAGGATCGCGACTCGCTGCTCAACAGGTTTCTGCCAGTGCTGGGCGTCATGCAGGCCCAGCTCACCATAGCGGGGGCTTCACCCAACCTGAACCCATCGACTTTAACGATCACAATGGATGGGTTCAGATCTTCGACGGCAAAACGCTCCACGGCTGGGACGGATCTCCCGATGTATGGCACGTGGAAGATGGGGCCATCGTCGGCGAATCGAGTCCGGAACATCCTTCCGGTACGACCAATATCATCTGGCGTGGCGGCGAGCCGGCGAACTTCGAGTTGAAGGCGGAAATGAAACTTGAAGGCTCCGGCGCAAATGGAGGGATTCAATACCGAAGCATCAACATCTCTCCCGCAACAGAGAAGGCGCGCAGTCGGAAATATGCCAAGTGGGACATGCGAGGGTATCAGGCGGATTTCGATTACGGCAACAAGTATACGGGCCAACTGTACGAGCAAGGTACTGGGCGCGGAATTATTGCGTGGCGAGGCCAGATGGTCGAAACGGATCAAGGAAAAGCTCCCCGGCTGCTGGCGACATTAGGCACGTCCGACGAACTCAAGGCCTTCATCAAACCGGGCGAATGGAATCAGTATGAAGTGATCGCCGATGGAAACACACTGATTCACATCATCAACGGACACGTGATGGCTATCCTGATCGACAACGATCCAACATTCAGCCAATCGAAAGGGCTGATCGGCTTCGAGATCGAAGGCGGGGGTGTTGTGAAGATTTCGCAACGCAACGTGTGGCTGAAGCAATTGCCTTAAAAAGCCAGGCGAGCTTTTTCCGCTTCGAGCTTCTTCGTATCCAAACCTGGGACCTTCTTTAAATCATCGAGAGACTTGAAATTGCCGTTCACCTGGCGATAGTGAAGGATCGTCTTCGCGTCTTGCAGAGAGAGCGACAATCCTGTGGCCAGTTCCTGTGCCGTCGCCTTGTTCACGTTAATTTTTCCCGCGGTCGGCGGAGGAAAATTCTTGACCAGATAATCCAAAATGTCATTGAAATCGTCGTCGCTGCCTGCTGCGCCGAATGTCGCCATTTTTGTGATTGTGTTTTCCCAGCCCTCGCGGGTTTGTCCATTGGCTATCACGTTGTCTGGAGAATGACATTTGCTGCAAACGCGAATCAGTGTGTCTTTCCCAGGACCTGCCGGTAGTTCTGGATACGGCGGAGGATGCGTCTGCTGCTGGGTAAGCTGCTGCGATTGCTCCTGCGCATACGTTGGCAAGCAAGAAAGCGCATACATGACACCCAAGGCTACCGCCAAGAATGCAAAGCTCTTCAGGCGATGCCAATCGCCGCGAAGAGCCGTGTTTGGATTCCGGTGCACCGAATACTCCTCACAGAAAAGGATAGTAGATTGCGTCAGCTCCTATTCAGTATATATTCAGTTCTCTTCACGGGCGGCACACGGGCCAATCTGATGCGGGCAGCCTTGCATGGCTTTATCGCAGCACCTTTCGCCCGCTCCCGGCTCTCATCGGCGTCGATGAGTCTCCAGCCGGTTATTCCTCGACGGGTTGCTCTCCAGCAGGGCCCGTCTCCGCTTCACCGACCAGCA
>JAJZIF010000130.1 GCA_021810735.1 Acidobacteriota bacterium | reverse complement strand
CGGCGCAGAGGGAGAGAAAACGTGTCACTACGCCGTTTTAACAATCGCAACCTGCTGAAACAGTGGAGCTTCCGCCTTCATGGTGTAGAAGATGAGCTTAGGAGCACTCGTTTGCAGGCCAATCGAATGGAAGAGCTTTTCGCAGAGGTCTTCAATGTTCGCGCGCAGCTCAGAACGGACCGGCTGGGTTACAGCATGATTCAGCACGTTCATGGCCTGCTTCATCGCCACCGCGCTGCCAAGCCTGGGCGCTTCGAGTAGGATTGTGTTGGCTTCGATCTCGAGCTGTGTCTCATGAATCAATCGGTGTCGAACATATGCGTCATAATTCGCGCGCAAAAGGCACATCTGCCAGCGCCGATTCCCTTGGAGCTGAGGCTCTTGACTCTGTAATCGCTGCCGCTGAAGCAAGGTTCCTTCCACTGAGCCATTGGTCAGCAGTGGTCCGTACCAGTTCTTCTCCAGTGCCAAGATGCTGTTCGCGGAATCCTTCGACGCCAGACCATCATCGATGTAATCAAGACTCACAACGCCAAACTCGCTACGCAGTGGTTGACTCAAGGGCAGGGGGCTAGCTTGCAGGAATGACTGGCAGTACGGCGTGCATTCGAGCCGGACGCTACTCTAAAAACTTCCAGAGCTTGAGGCCTGTATTCTGAATACGCCAGACAAGTGAGCATTGTTTCGATCACCGATCCACCTCCAACGATCATGACAATAAATTCCGTGATGGAGGATTCGCAAATGAAATTGGTTGTTCTCGACGGATATGCACTGAATCCAGGAGATCTGTCCTGGGAGGCGCTAAGGGCTCTGGCAGATTGCCAGATTTTTGATCGGACGGCAGAACGAGACATCTTGATCCGCGCGGCGGATGCCGAAATTCTTTTGACCAACAAGGCGCCTCTGCGCGCTGAAACACTTGCGGCGCTGCCTGCACTGCGATATATCGGCGTGTCGGCCACAGGGTACGACATTGTGGATATTGCACAAGCCACGCGTCAGAATATCGTCGTCACGAATGTTCCGTCCTACGGCACAAACTCCGTGGCTCAAATGGTGTTCGCCCTGTTGCTTGAGCTTTGCAACAACGTCGGTCTTCATAATGACGCGGTGCGCCAAGGATTATGGGCTCGCAACCCAGACTGGTGCTTTTGGCAAAGCCACCTGATCGAACTGAGCGGAAAAACGATAGGGATTGTCGGTTACGGCCGCATCGGAAAACGAGTCGCTCACATCGCTCAGGCCTTCGGAATGCAGGTGATGGCTACAGGCACCCGCTCTCCTGCGGATTTGCCTTCAGGCATCCATTGGGGCTGTATCGATGAGGTTTTCGCAAGCGCCGACGTTGTCTCTCTTCATTGCCCACTTCAGCCTTCGACCCACGGGCTGGTAAATTCCGCGCGCATCGCACAGATGAAACCAACCGCTATCCTGATCAACACTTCTCGAGGCGGATTGATCGTCGAAGAAGAACTGGCGGAAGCCCTGAATTCCGGACGGCTGGCTGGCGCCGGCCTGGATGTTCTCACAGTTGAACCGCCCAGGGCTTCCAGTCCTCTCATTGGCGCTAAAAATTGCGTCATTACTCCCCATATTGCATGGGCGACCCGCGAATCGCGCAGTCGACTGCTCGACACCGCAATCGCTAATCTTAGATTGTGGCTCGAAGGGCAACCTGAGAACGTCGTGAATGGGGCCAGCCTTCTCTAAACCACTCATAGCCCTGCAGATAAATAAGTCACTATTTTTATGTGCTGAGCCATTCTTACTAGGAGATACGCTTACCTTGCGCGCGCGGCGAGTCTCGCTATTTAGTGCTACTTCGGAGCATATCCAAGAAGCGTTCTTCATTCTTCCACGGATACGGCGCGCTGTATCGCGATCCTTTCGGAAGCAAGCGTGCCCTGAACGAGTCGTTTTCCACGTGTGCCGAGAGCCACCCAATCAAATGTTACGCATTGTGTCTTTGTGATATACATTGTGAATATGCCATGTTGACAACGGCAACACGGAGAGCATAGCCTTATTGAAAATAATATATTTCAGTATGTTGAACTCGCGGATCCGATGGCCTCGTGATCTTTCAGAATCACATTCATGAAGCATGATAGCTGCTAAGTGGAAGCTTTCAAAAAACTAGAATGGCTCAAGAATTGCGTAGTTAGTTTGTAGTTAGTTTAAGGAGCAAAAGCATGGATTCCGACAGCCGACTTCGCCCCTTGAGGGGTATTATTCCCCCGGTGATAACGCCGTTGGCATCGCTCACGGCCCTCGACCACAAAGGACTGGAAACCATCATCGAGCACATACTTGCCGGCGGCGTCCATGCTTTATTTCTTCTGGGTACAACAGGAGAAGGCCCGGCATTGAGCTATGCAGTTCGCCGCGAGCTGATTGAGCGTGTTTGCAAGCAAGTAGGAAATCGGGTTCCGGTACTTGTTGGTATCACCGATACAGCCTATATTGAGTCGCTACGGCTTGCCGAACATGCCGCGTATTCTGGAGCTTCCGCAGTGGTAGCCGCGCCGCCCTACTATTTCTCGGTTAGTCAAACGGATCTCTTGCGGCTGATAGAAGGCTGGGCTCGCGAATCCGCTCTTCCGGTATACCTCTATAATCAGCCAGCACTTACAAAAGTAAACTTTGATCCGCACACCGTTCAATTGGCTTCAAACATACCCAACGTCTTTGGTATTAAGGATAGTTCGGGAGAGATATCCTATCTTAAGGAAGTTCTCGACTTAGTAAGGGACAAACGGGAATTTTCGGTGCTAGTTGGCCCCGAGCATCTGCTATCGGAGGCATTGATGTGCGGCGCCCATGGCGGAGTTCCAGGTGGAGCGAATATATTCCCCGAGTTACCTGTGCTTCTATATCAGGCCTTCTTAGAAGGTTCATACCAAGAGATGGAAAAAATTCAGGCAGAGATGGTGGACCTGGGTTTGCCCATTTTTCAGCCCGGAGAAGCCGACTCGGGCTATATACGTAGATTGAAATTTGCTTTGTCCCGCATGAATATCTGCAGCGATCTACTCGCAGGTCCCTATCAACAAGCCTCCGCCAAGGAAGCGCAAATTATAGAACAGCACCTGCAGGCGTACGGCTTTCTTGGAGATTCCAAAGCAATGCGATGAGCCGACACGTTATGTAGTGCGCCATGGGGCATTTGCATTGTTTCGTATCGGAATCCTCGCGATCCCGTCATCTGAGGGTTCGCGCGTGAAATTTACCAGCCAGATTATATTTATAGTTATGAAGTAGAGACGATGGTCGCTGAAGTCGCTGCGATCATTGATTCTATAAATCTTGTTTTATTGAAAGTGATGCAATGGTATCTGTTTCTCAGGAACAATCATGGCTGGAGGGTGCGCTGGCTCCGTTGCGGAGTCTGCGGGCGGCGGTGTTGGGGGATTTTTGCCTGGACAGCTACTGGCAGCTGGATACAGGTGAGGCGGAATATTCGGTGGAAACGGGATTGCCGGTGAGGCGAGTCCGGAGCCAGCGCTACTCACTGGGCGGCGCGGGGAATGTCGTGGCCAACCTCATCGACCTGGGGGTAGGGAGGGTGCAGGCCATCGGCGTGGTGGGGAGAGACCTTTTTGGGTTGGAAATGCTGCGCCTGCTTGAGGAGCGCGGTGCCGAGATTCGCGGCAAGATGGTGATCGATGAGCATTGGCAGACCATGGTCTATGCCAAACCATGCCGTGAAGATGAAGAAGAAAGCCGGATCGATTTCGGCGCCTTCAATGTCCTGACGGAGAAGACTATTGATGGGCTGATCTTGGCTCTGACGCAGGCTGCAGCGGAAAATGAGGTTGTAGTTTTAAATCAGCAGATTCCCCGCGGCGTGAGCAGCCTTACGGTGATCGAGCGGATCAATCAGGTGATTGCGAAGCACTCGGACACGCATTTTGTGGTGGATGCGCGACATCGCCCAGATCTGTATCGCGGAGCGGTGCTGAAGTTGAATAGCCAGGAGGCGGCCCGGTTCCTCTCCGAGCCTATTGAGGATTCTGTCTCCACAGAGAAGGCGAAGGAGTTTGCTAGACGCATTGCCCACAAGACAGGCAAAGCTGCCTTTTTGACACGCGGCGAGCACGGCATTCTGGTGGCCGACGGCGAACGGGTCGATGAGATTCCCGGAATTCAGATCATCGAGAAGACGGACCCGGTCGGCGCGGGCGATACGGTTGTTGCCGTGATCGCTGCCGTACTGGGCAGCGGACAGGATGCTTCGACTGCAGCCCGACTGGCCAACATCGCGGCTTCGATCACCGTGCGCAAGTTGCAGACAACCGGCACGGCTACACCGGCGGAGATTTTTGCCGTGGGTCCGGAGCCGGATTACATCTATGAGCCGGAGTTGGCGGAGTCGCCTCGTCTGGCGCGATATATCGCGGGAACGGAGATCGAGGTCATCGGCGACCTGCCCACCGATCTTCAGATTGAGCATTGCATTTTTGACCATGATGGGACGCTCTCTACGCTGCGCGAAGGATGGGAGAAGATCATGGAGCCCATGATGGTGCAGGCCGTGCTGGGCCCTCGCTATGAGACCGCCGATACAGCACTGTTCTCCAGGGTCACAAAGGAAGTTCGCAGCTTCATTGACCGCACTACCGGGATTCAGACACTGGTACAGATGAAGGGATTAGCCGAGCTGGTGAGGCAATCCGGTTTTGTCGAGCGCAGCCAGATTTTGGACGAGCATGGTTATAAACACATCTTCAATCGAGACCTTCTTAAGATGATCGGCAGGCGCATGGAGAAGCTCGAGTCGGGGGAACTGGACCCGGCGGATTTCCAGATGAAGAACGCCATGTTGCTGTTGCAGGAACTTCATCGGCGGGGAATCAAACTGTATTTGGCGAGCGGTACCGATGTTGCCGATGTCATTGCCGAGGCCACTGCGATGGGGTATGCCGACCTGTTTGAAGGCAGGATTTTCGGCGCCGTCGGCGACATCAATGTGGAAGCGAAGAAGGTAGTGCTGGATCGGATCATCCAGGAGCACGGCTTGGCTGGCCACCAGTTTGCGACCTTTGGCGACGGTCCGGTGGAGATGAGAGAGACGAGGAAGTGCGGAGGATTCTCCATTGGCATCGCAAGCGATGAGGTGCGGAGGTTTGGATGGAACATGGCCAAGCGGGCACGGCTGGTGCGGGCGGGAGCGAAGCTGATCGTACCGGATTTCAGCCAGCTGCCGGCGTTGCTGGAGGCGATGCGACTGGCATAGTTGGATTTTCTAACGCAGGGAAGTTTCCTGAAAAAGGAGGATGGATGCAGGTTGATAACCCGAAGATTGTGACGGTGGAAGAAGCGCGCGCGGAGCGCGACAAGCTGGTGGCGCAAGGCAAGAAACTGGTTTTCACGAATGGATGTTTCGACATCCTGCACCGCGGCCATGTCACGTATCTCACGTTTGCCCGCAACCAGGGAGACGCGCTGGTGGTGGGAGTGAATACGGATGCGTCGGTGCGCGCGAATAAAGGCCCGGACCGGCCCATCAACTCGGAGCAGGATCGCGCCTTTGTGCTGGGATCGTTGCGGGCGGTGGATTTTGTGGTGCTGTTTGGCGATGACGAACCCAAGGACATCATTGCGAAGATTCTGCCGCAGGTGCTGGTGAAGGGCCGCGACTGGGCCCACTATGTCAGCGGCCGCGAAGTGGTCGAAGCCAATGGCGGCACGGTGGTTTTGGCGGACATGGTGGAAGGCCGATCGACGACCAGCACCATTCAGCGGATTCTTGAAGTGTACGGCAAGGAAGGGGCTGCTCGTGAGTAAACGGATGGTGGTCACCGGCGCCGATGGATTTATCGGACGCAATGTGGTGGCGGAATTGAATGCGCGCGGATATGACGACCTTCTTCTGGTCGACAGCCTGGGCCGCGACGACAAGTGGCGCAACCTGCTGGGCCTGGCTTATGAGGACATCCTGGGACCGGAGGAATTTCTAACGAGCGTGGAGAAGGGAAAGCTGGACGATGTAGACGCGATCGTTCATCTGGGCGCCTGCAGCGCAACCACAGAGCGGGATGCGGATTATCTGCTGCGGAATAATTACCGTTATACGCGGACCTTGTGCCAGTGGAGCTTGCAGAACCACGCACGATTCATTTACGCATCCAGTGCCGCCACCTATGGCGACGGCAGCCAGGGTTACAACGACGATGTTGCCGAGCTGCCCATTCTGCGGCCGCTGAACATGTATGGATATTCCAAGCACATGGTGGACCTGTGGGCAAGGAAGCACAAACTGTTCGACCGCATCGTGGGCTTGAAATATTTCAATGTCTTCGGTCCGTATGAGGACTATAAGGGCGACATGCGTTCGATGGTCTCGAAGTCCTACGACCAGATCAAGAAGACGGGCAAGGTGCAGTTATTCAAGTCTCACCGGCCCGACTATGCCGACGGCGAGCAGATGCGCGACTTCATCTACGTGAAAGATGCCGTCGCCGTCACGCTGCACTTTCTGGAACATCGCCAGCATGGCGGGCTGTTCAACTGCGGCACCGGACAGGCGCGTACCTGGAAGGCTTTAGTGACGGCGGTCTTTACCGCGATGAAGCTGCCGCCGCAGATTGAATTCGTTCCCATGCCGGAGGTGCTGCAGGGCAAGTATCAGTACTTTACCCAGGCGTCGATGGAGAAACTGCGCAAGGCTGGATATACCCAGCCGTTCACTTCTCTGGAAGATGCCGTCCTCGACTATGTGACGACCTATCTTTCTAAGCGGGACGATGCTGGCGTATTGCAACAGGGACGTGGCCGGGAAGGGAAGGCATCCGCATGAATCGGGTAGTGAGCGAAAACCTGCGCGAGGCCAAGGCGACGCTGGATCGACTGGCTGGTCTGGAATCGGAAATGATTGCGGCCGCCGATGCGATCGCTGGGGCGTTGCTCTCCGGAGAAAAACTGCTGGCCTGCGGCAACGGCGGCAGCGCGGCGGATGCCTCGCATCTGACCACGGAATTTGTGTGCCGCTTCAACCAGGATCGCCGTCCCTATCCGGCCATTTCGCTCGCTGCCCATGGCGGCGACCTGACTGCCATCGGCAACGATTATGAGTTCAACGATATTTTTGCGCGGCAGGTCCAGGCCTTCGGCAAGCCGGGCGATGTGCTGATCGCCTTCACCAGCAGCGGCAGGAGCGAGAATGTACGCCGGGCGCTGGTCGCGGCGAAAGAGTTGCAGGTCAAAAGTATCGCATTCCTCGGCAAAGATGGCGGCAGCTGCACCGGCCTGGCCGATATCGAACTGCTGGTGACCGGCACGATCACGGCGCGGATTCAGGAAGGCCATCAGTTCCTATTCCATACCATCTGCGAAATAGTGGAAGAAAAATTGCAGGCGTAAGGCGGAATTCCTGGTACCGTGATTGGCGGAGCGGAAGGCAGAGCATAGCTCGCCGCGGCGAGTGGCGCGCTCCATCAGCGGAAGACAAAAGGCTCGAACGAGGTTGCTGGATGGCGATGGAAAAAGTTGCAGTCGGAACAACGGTCGAGGTCCAGCAGCCCAATCGGCTGTTATGGGTATTGTTCGCTTCCTACTTTACGTTTGGGATTGTGCTCAACGTGGTGGGAGTGGTGATTCCCATCGTGATTCGCCAGTACCACCTCAGCTTGTTCGCCGGCGGCTTGCTGGCTTTCGCCCTCTACATCCCGTTTGGCGTGTGCTCGATCCCGGCCGGTCTGGCAGCCGACCGATTCGGCTCGAAACCCGTCGTGCTGGCCGGAGTGTTGTTGATGGCGATTGGCTGCGGCGCCATTCCCTGGGCGGCGAATTTCGTGGCCATCACCGTTCTGGCCTTTGTAATCGGCGCCGGTGTGGCATTGCTCGAAACCGCCGGCAATCCGCTGGTCGAGCGCCTGGATCGGCGCGAGAATTATCATCGCAATCTCACACTGACGATTGGCTTTTGCGGCATCGGGGCCTTCCTCGGCCCCATCTGTCTTTCCGCTTTGCAATCGCATGGTCAGCCCTGGCAGCGGCTCTATGTGTACTACGCGCTCCTCTGCGCCGCGCTGCTGATTTTCCTTGCTCTCTCCCATTTTCCTGAAGGAGAGATCCTCGCCCGCGACAAACTTCGCCTGCGCGAGGTCGGAAAAGTTCTCGCCCATCCCATCGCCATCACGTACTTCCTGGCCGTCTTTTTCTATGTGGGAGCTGAGGTGGGGACCGCTTCCTGGATCGTGAAATTCTTTCAGCAGGTGCATGGGCTGGGAGAGGTGAGAATCGCCAGCCCCAATCAGGACGCGTGGCTGAGCTACCTGCCCGCGCTTCCCGTCCTGACTGTCTCACTGTTCTGGGGCTTGCAGGCGATAGGGCGCCTGACCAGCGCTCCAGGAATACAAAAGCTCGGCGCACGCCCCATGCTGCGGCTCTACACTTTCGGGGCGCTGGCCTCGCTTGTGCTGGCCGCCTTCGCATCGGTCCACGTCGCCGCCTTCGCCTTTGCCGCCTGCGGATTTTTTACTTCCATTCTGATCACTCTTTTATTCAGCGGCGCCATCCATTCCTTTCGCGAATCGCAAGGCACCATCTCCGGCTTGCTGGTCACCGCATCCATGGGCGGAGCTGTCATTCCTCCGCTGGTTGGCTTTGCCGCAGACCACCTCGGCATCCAACTCGCCATGCTGGTCCCCGCCCTCTGCTTCCTCTATGTCCTGGCCGTCTCCTTCCTCGGTAAAGCCTCCTATGAATGAAACCGCCCTGCTCCTCTGAAGCCCTTGAGTCCGGTTCAGGGAACGCAGGTTAGGTCCGGATCAATCTATCGGCTCAGTTG
>JAJZIF010000129.1 GCA_021810735.1 Acidobacteriota bacterium | reverse complement strand
ATCGGCTATCTGACTGCTAGGCGAGCGCAAGCGTTTGGGATGAAGATCCTCGCATATGATCCGTTCCTCACGCAGGACAATGTGTACTTAAGCGAACTGAATGCCGAGCTCGTAGAACTCGATGAGCTGCTTGCACGCGCCGACATCGTCTCCTGCCACCTTCCAGCAACTCCGCAAACCATCGGACTTATGGATGGAACTCGCTTTCGGAAGATGAAGCCCACGGCCTATTTCATCAATACCGCGCGCGGAGAGGTAGTGCGTGAAGCGGATTTGCTCGCAGCACTCAAAGCTAAACAGATTGCCGGAGCAGCCCTGGATGTTCGCGCCAAGGAGCCTCCCGAACCGGGTGAGTTGGAACTTCTGCCGAATGTAATCCTCACGCCCCACATTGCGGCCTTTACCCGCGAGGCGCAGCAGCGTGTCACCAAGGCCATCTGCGAAGATGTTGCACGCGTGCTCGACGGCAAGCCTGCCCAAAACATTGTCAATGGGCATCTGTCCCGTTAGGAAGCGGGCATGAAGCTCCTCCATCCCTGACGGCAAAAACCTGTCGCCCTCTCTTCTACCTTCCCCAAAAAAGCAGCGAATCGCGCTCACGATTCGCTGCTTTCAGCTCAGCATTCTATGGCCGATTTACAGATGCTACAGTTGAAAATGGGATGAGTCATTCTGAGCGGAGCGAAGAATCCAGAAGGCGACGGCGGCAATGCCAAGCGCATATTCTCTGGATTCTTCACTCCGCTACGCTCCGATCAGAATGACTCCCTTTCACAAATAACTACACCAACTGTCAATTCGCTTTATAGATTCACATTTTCACTACAACACTTCCACCCCTCAAAACGTCACCTTGAGAGCAAATTGGAAGACGCGTGGAGAGCCTGCCCCGGTGATTTGCCCATATGTACCTGCCGAGATAGACGAGACTGGGTTGTTGAAGTTCGTATGGTTCAGCCCATTGAATACCTCCGCCTGGAACTGGGTTTGTATCCGGTTGAAGCGGAATATATATTTGAAGACTGAAGCATCCACGTCGGCATACCCTGGACCGCGTAGGCCATTGCGACCTATGTCGCCAAAGGTTCCGATCGCGGCTGGCACGAACGCGGCTGTATTGAAATATTCTTTCACTTTGCTCACGCCGGTGGGACGCGCAGGATTGCCCACCTGATCGGCAAAGTCAAAGCCCACGCCAGACAAGGATCGATCAGTGCCGCTAAGTACGGTGTAAGGGAAACCACTATCAAGGGAGACAATTCCATTCACCTGCCAGTTGTTGATGACCGCGCTTTCCCATCCTCGAACGTTCACTCGTGGAGTCAGGTAATTTGCCGACAGGACAAAACGTATCGTCTGGTCGAAATCGGCGGGGCCACGGCCGCTTTTCAGGTTGAAAGGATTCGGTGGCCCGGGATTTCCTTCAGTCGCGCTTGAAGTATCGTCGATCGTTTTCGACCATACGATGTTGGTGAGGAGCGTGAGCCCGTTTGTTTGACGTCGAGTCAGGTTGACTTGTAGCGAGTTGAATTCCTCGTACTCATACGATTGAGCAATTTCAAGTGCGCTCATTCCAGGATACAGGCGGCGGGAGTTTTCATTGCCGACTGTGGAACATGCTGTTTTCCCGCATTGGCCGGGAATATAAACTGCGGGATTGGTTTGCCGAGACCCCATGATGTGTTCGCTATGGTCGCCAACATAGGCGATCGAGACTGCCATTTTAGTGCCAAGCTGCTGCTCGATTGTGAGGTTGTAGTTCTGCGTATAGGCAACCTTGGAAGTGGGATCGAGCACGCCGCCGGAAACAGGAAGCGAGAAGGTATAATTTGCAAATTGGCTCGGGCCTACATGTGCGCGAGGGAATGGGTCTCCGCCAGGATACCCGGCATAGATATTGTCCCAGGCGGGTGGAGGAGCGGGGTAAGTCAGATATAAGTCCACGGGCTGCATGGCATCGGTTCGTTGATACAGCAGTCCCTCTGGAAAGCCATAGAAGATTCCATAGGCCCCTCGAACGACGTGCTTTCCATTGCCGGCAATATCCCAGGCGAAACCGGCGCGTGGGGCAAAATCTTTCCAGTTTTTCCTGTAGACCGAGGGTTGCATCCCAGTGTCGCCCTGGAACATAAGACCCGTTGGCGCATCTGGAGCAATCTTGGATTGAAACCCAGGCTCGAACCCTACCAAAGTATTGTTCAGGTCGATTGGCGGCAGCCACGGATCCCATCGCAAGCCGAGATTCAGGGTCAGAGTCTTGGTCGTCTTCCAATCATCCTGTATGAATAGCGATGGCCTGTATGAACGGAGATAGGCTTTCCGTCCGTTGTCCTGGAAGAATTGGGAATCGAGTCCGAGATAAAAATCCGCCAGCGCTGAACCGCTCTTGGTAGTTCCGGCAGGCAAGGTGGCGCCGGCGGGCGCGGCAGTACGCTCACCGTTAAAAGTATTATCGCCCGGAGTGAAGGAATAATCGTCCATATCGATTCGATCTCGCTCGAACTCCCCACCAAAGCTGACGGTATGCGCGCCCTGCAATTTCACCATGACGCCCTTGTAATCGAAGGATGTCGAATCCTGGGTCAGCGCGCCGCCGGAGAAAATATTGACAAATCCAGCGATATTGGCGCGGATACCGGGAAAGATGGACTCGCCGGGGGCGCCAAGCGGCACGTTCTGTCCCAGGTCCTGCAAGGACTGCAATCCTGGAGCCTCCGGAATTTGTGTACGCGCGAAGCGGCCGGCATTGACAGAATATGTTCCGGTGAAAGTGGGACTGAAGAGTTCTGTATCCGAGATAATTGCCGATTGATTGCGGAACAGGTTTAACGCGAAGAATCCCAGCGGGGCGTTGAATGGTCTTTGGAAGTTGTCCTCGTTGTAAAAATACCGCCCGATCAGGTGGTTGTTTGCATTGATCACCTGATCGATCTTGGCGAGATATTGCGTACTGTCGATGTTCGAGTTGGAGGTAGAGTTGAAAACTCCAGTTGTCGGGTTCGATGCCAGCGGCGCCAGGTATTTCTGGTAAAGCTTGCCTGATAAGGTATCGACCGGCGTGGGAATTTTGTTGTTTGGATACGGCAGACCCGTTGTCGGGTCGTAAATGGAGATTCCACTCGCAAGCAGGGCCGAAAAGTCTCCATTCATCTCCGCTGTCGTTGGCACTGTAATCGAGATTGGATTGGGTGAAGACCGTTGCTGCAAATCTTCCGCCGCGAAGAAGAAAAAGGTATGGTCTTTCATGATTGGGCCGCCCACCGTTCCGCCGAACTGGTTCAGCTTGAATGGGGGGATTGTCTGCTGAAAATAATTCTTGGAATTCAGCGCCGTGTTGCGCAAAAATTCGTAGGCCGACCCATGAAAATTGTTCGTGCCGGACCGCGTCGATAGCTGCACCAGAGCTCCCGCGCCACCATATTCCGCGCTGTAGTTGGACGACTGGATCGTGAACTCCTGCAGCGCATCCGGATTGGGCAGGATAGGGACGGAATCGAAAAAGCGGTTCGTATAAATGGCGCCGTCCAGTTGGTAGTTGTCCTGGGTTGCGCGCAATCCATTCACGCTCAGTCCCGTGTTGTCCTGCTGGCCAGATTCGGTGCCGACATTGGTCAGGACTGTGCCAGGCGTCAGGGCCGTCAATTGCAATGGATTGCGTCCATTCAAGGGAAGGTCCTGCATCTGCTTCTGGTCCACGGACGTTTGAATACTGGACGTGTCGAGTTGGATCAACGGCGCCGCCGATGTAACTTGCACGGTTTGCGCCGAGGACCCGACAGTCAGCGAGATTTCCAGCGCGAGAGTTTGTCCTGTCAGCAGTACCGTCCCGCTCCGCTTTTCGGTTTTGAAACCCGACTTGCTGATGACAAAGTTGTAGGACCCGATCGGCAAATCAGGAAAAACAAAAATTCCGTCCTGGTTGGTCGTTTCGGTACGGCTCAGCGACGTGGAAGTACTGGTTGCTGTAATGGACGCTCCGGGAATGACCGCTCCCGCCGAATCGGAGACCGTGCCCCGAATACTTCCAGTTGCTTGAGCGAATAATCGCGCTGCTCCGCAAGAAAGCAGGAGCAGGACCGACATCCCAACAAAAAATTTGCGCACTGTAGAAGCCATAGATTTTCCCTCCAGAAAATTATTCCCTTCATATCGTTCATCGGACCCTTCTCTTGCTCCTGTAGAAACGGCCTACACCAACTCTTTTCGGGAAATGATCTCATGGGACCAATACGAACGCAGCGCCATTTGCACCGGAATGGAAGCGTCAATACCCGCTTCCAGAGAAGCATTTACTTTCTTGCCTGCGATTACAGCGTCTAAGAAGTTCTTGGTATGCGCGCGCTCCAGACTTTCCGCCGAATTGACGCGCACCGGTTCTCCCTTGTTTGGTGTAAATACATAGCCATTGCGGGTCAGGTCCAGCGTTCCTTCCGTACCTTCAAAGAAGACGGAAGGATCGCTGTTCCGAATGGAAAGGACAGACGATTCAAAATTGAAATTCCAGGTATCGTACTGAACAATTGCGCTGACGGTATCTGGATTGACCCTGCCGTCGTGCAGTTGATAGATTCCGCCCAGGGCGACTGCATTCGTCGGGTGCGGATCGTCGAGCATCCACTGCGCCACATCCACCCAGTGCGTCATGATGTCGGCCAGCAGGCCGTTGCCATAATCGGGGAAATACCGCCAGGATGTATACCGGATCGTCTCATAAGGCACGCGCGGCGCGGGCCCCTCGAACAGCACCCAGTGCAGCCCTGCGGGTTTGGGCTTGTTGATGATGTGGCGCGTTTGCCAGGGGAAGTTATGCCAAACTCCGCGGGCAAAAACGACCTTGCCAAGTTTTTGCTCCCCAAAAATTTCCTGTTTGGCGCGCATGTAGTGGGCGCCGCTTCGCTGTTGCATACCGCACTGGACAACGCGTTGATATTTTGCCGCCGCGTCGAGCAATGCCGTCCGTTCATCCCAATGATGCAGTGTTGGCTTTTCCAGATAGATGTCTTTCCCAGCTGCCAGCGCGGCTGTCGCGATGGTCACATGCTGATGATCCGGCGCCGAGATCAAGACCGCATCGACGTCTTTTCTGGCAAGCAGATCCTGATATGCAACGGACGTATGTGGCGGCGGTGCATTCCCAAGGAGCCGAGGCACAAATTTCGAAGTCTGGGCGTCGTAGATGTCGCAGACAGCTACGACCTGCACGCGTGGGTCTTGAAGAAAACCCTCGCCGGTCACGATGGTTCCCCTCCGCCCCAGTCCGATCACGCCAAGTCCGACTCGGTCGTTGGCCCCTAGGACACGACCATACGAGCGGGCACTCAAGGCTGCCGCTGTGGCCGTTCCTGTATACAAAAATTCACGACGATTCATGCGAAAAACGCTCCTTGCATAGCCTTGAACGCCGGCTCCATGTAGCTCGAACCATGCTTGGAACCATCGAGGCGTTCTTCCTCGTTCAACACCCAATCCTTCCAGCGAACCTGCTTCAATGTGGCTGCCACTTCGGCCAGCGGGAATGTTCCCTGCCCCAGCACCACTTGTTTTCCATCCTTGTAATCGCGCAGATGCAAGCCAACGATGCGCGCAGAATGCTTACGCACGAACCCAGGCACATTCATACCGCCCTCATACGCATGGCCGCAATCCAGCAAAAACGATACATACTCCGGCTCCGTACGCTCATAGAGCGCTTCCAGTTCCCCCAGCTTCGACTCGGACTCCTGCGCGGTTTCGTTGTGGTACGCCAGACGCAGGCCGATGCTTTTGCTGTACTTGCCGGCGGCATTCAACCCCGCGATCTTGTTCGCGAGTTGGGCACCATTGTCCGCGGGCTTTCCGCTGAAAATCATGTGCTTCGCTCCCAGGGCCAGTCCACCAGGAGCGATCTTTTTGTAGAGCGAAGCAGGTGGAAGATTGGTCGAAGGATCATAGAGCCGGCCAGGAAGATATACATGCACACCCCAAAAAACAAGACCGGTTCTTTCGATTTGTCGGCGCGCCGTCTGCGGAGACTGGAACCGATTCATGACATTGGTAAAACCTGTCTCGAATCCGGCATAGCCAATCTGGCGTATCTGGTCGAGCACCGCAACCACGCTGTCGAAGTCCTTCCCATCCATGGTCCAGGCATTGGTCTGCGCGCCAAAATGCACACGCGGATTCTTTCCCGTCGTCTGTCCGAATGCCTGAGATAGGCCAACCGACTGCAGAACGCCAGCGGCGGACAATGTAGCGAGTCCTTGTACTATCTGTCGCCTTGTCATCATGCACCGATAAGGCTTCTTGTTCATTCAGTCGGCTATTTCTTCGATGTTCATCTTGGTGGTGGATTATATGCACTCAAGAAAATCATTGTCAATAGATAATTATCGATAGCTATAGATTGAGCGGCGAACCCGATTTTGATAGTTCTGTTATTCCTGCATACTGCACAAACCCACGCTTCTTTGGAGTCGTGGGCCGCCGGGTCATTCCAAAATTTCGCGCTGTAACGGTTTCTTGTTACACAGGTGCAGAATTCAGAGTTCGCCGCCCACGAATGCCCATCCAGCTTGCGCTGCGACATATACACCTGCTCTGAACTGAATACTTCATGGTCTGAGATTTGAGAGTACCGGCGAATGTTGGAACTGTCGAGGACGGAGTACGGATCTTCCCTCCGTCACCTTCTATTCCCGGTATAGGTAACCCTCGGCCAGTTCCTGGAATTTCCGTATCTGTTCCTCCTTCCACTCCTCATCGCAACCCAGCTCGGCAGCCATCAATTCAGCAACCCTTGGCGCCGCTTCGCTGGCGGCGCGTGCGTCCAAAAACAAAGAACATGTGCGTCGGGCAAGAACATCTTCGACTGTGCGGGCCATTTCGTTACGGGCCGCCCAGACAACTTCGCTGCCTCGATAAGGAAGCCGCGCATGCAAGTGCTCGCGCAACTCTGGCCGCTCCGTTCCTAGTTGCTCGATCAAGACCCGATCGCTTCCATACACAGAAAGAGCGTCGCCCTGCGATAGATCGACCTCGTTGGGTGCGACCCATCCATGCAATCGCAGGTCGGTCGTCCTGCTGGGCCGAAATGGAAGCCCACCCGCCTGGGCCGCTACATTGACGGTGTCTTCTCCCATGCGACGATACGTGGTCCACTTCCCACCCAGCACCGTCACCAACCGGGTTGGCGACACGAAAACAGAATGCTCGCGGGAAAGTGAGGCCGTCGAGGTCGCCCCCTGCTTTCGAATGAGTGGACGCTGCCCCGACCACATGCTCAAAATCTCCTGTGACTCTGGTCTGCGTCCGAAATAGCGAACAATCTGTTCCATGAGAAAGCTACGTTCCGTGGCCAGCGCCCGTGGTTCCAGCGATGGTCCTCCCACTGGCTCATCGGTCGTGCCTACCAGAACAGATCCATGCCAGGGGATGGCGAAAAGCACGCGCCCGTCCACCGTGCGCGGAACCATCAGGGCGTCCGTGCCGGAAAGAAACTCCTTCGGCAGAACAAAGTGGGACCCCTGGCTTACCGCCAGCAGGGGTGGAGCATTCGGTTCATCCAGCGAACGGAGGACATCCGAAAACACTCCGGTCGCGTTGATGACAATTTTCGCCGCAACTTCAAATCGGTCGCCGGTCTCGCAGTCTTCCGCCGCAACACCGACAACAGCGCCATTTCGCTCCAGCAGTTTCTGCACGCGCGCCTGATTCAAAGCGAATCCGCCGTGCTCCTCCAGCGTCAGTGCGAGGGCCAGCGCCATGCGCGCGTCATCAAATTGTCCATCATAGTATTGAACGCCTCCACTCAGATTTTTCACGGCAAGCCCGGGCAGCGCCGCTGTCGTCCGCTCCGCGGAAAGCATACGGGAGCTGCCAAAGCTAGACCGACCCGATAACGCGTCATACACTTTTAACCCGATTCCATAAAACGGCACCTGCCACATCGCTTCCGCGGGAATGATAAAAGACTGGCGATGGACCAGGTGCGGCGCGTTCCGCAGCATCCGCCCCCGCTCACGCAGCGCTTCAAGCACCAGTGAAATATTTCCCTGCTGCAGATACCGCACACCCCCATGAGCCAGCTTTGTGCTGCGGCTGGAGGTGCCCTTGGCAAAATCTTCCTGCTCCAGCAGCAACGTGCTGTAGCCGCGTGTCGCCGCGTCGAGCGCCGTGCCCAGCCCCGTGGCTCCTCCGCCAATGACCACAACATCCCAGGATGCACGCGTGCCAATTTCTTGTAATGACTGTCGACGATTCATTCGTTCTCTATCTCGATTCCGATTCGTGGTAGTGCATTTTTTTTTGAAAGACTCACTCGCTCCCTGCATCCCAACCTTGCGCCCGCTGGATTCCCTGCCTCCAGGCGGCTAGCTTCCGGTCTCGTTCGCCCGCATGTAACCTCGGTTCGAACCGCTGCGATTCGTGCCACTGACGGGCAACTTCTTCCACGTCCGACCAAACGCCTGCGGCAAGCCCCGCCAGGTAGCAGGCTCCCAGGACCGTTGCCTCTGCGGTCTGCGAACGCACAATCGGAATGTCCAACAAATCCGCCTGCATCTGCATCAGCAGGTCGTTCGTCGAAGCACCGCCATCCACGCGGAGTTCCTGCACGCGCATTCCTGCGCCGGATTCTTGTGCATCGGACTCCATGGCCCGCACAATGTCCGCCACCTCCAGAGCGATGCCCTCCAGGGCCGCTCTCGCAATATGCGCCCGCGTGGTGCCTCGCGTCAGCCCGAACATCGCGCCGCGCGCATGCGGGTCCCAGTACGGCGCGCCCAGACCTGTCAAAGCAGGAACAAATACCACGCCTCCG
>JAJZIF010000128.1 GCA_021810735.1 Acidobacteriota bacterium | reverse complement strand
CCGCAAAAGACATTGGCCGTGCCACAACGCTTGTACTCATAATCGCGCCGCGCCAACTGTCCTGGCCGAGCGGGCGAAGGAGCGCGAAGGTCGCGATGCAGCACTACCGGCTTTTCATCGATGCAGACCACAGGTTCCTCTTCCGAGAGCGGCTTTTCGTATAAAGCCAGAACATCTTCCATACGACGGATATAGTCCTCATCCAGCGTCGCCACGCACCACATTTTTTTCCCGCCACGGCTTTAGGTCGTGGCTCTGAAGCAGAATCCGAACGGTCTCCGGAGCCATATGCCCCACCAACTTACGCTTCACCGCCTCGTGGGCAATCAACCGCACCGTCCAGCGCGCTCGACCTGCCGGTGGTGGTCCACACACCATGGCAATGATGCGCTGCCCCTGTTCGGCATCCAGCAACGGCCTTTGCCCCGGACGAGGCGCATCGTAGAGGGCACGTTCCAGCCCACCTTCCAGATAGCGCTTGCCAATCGCCCAAGCCACCTTGGCCGAGGCGCCCACTCCGGCTCCGGCCTCCACTGTTGACCGGCCATCATCCATCTGGCGAAGCACCAGCGCTCGAATCACCACCCGCACTGGCTGTACTCCGCCGCTCAGCAACTCGTCGATCTGCTCCCGCTCCTGCCGCGAAAGCCGAATCTGCAATCTATTGTGCCATCCCATGCTTCCGCTATAACGCCCGGATCGGGCCCCACAAAAGTGCCAAACTTGATTACGAATCTACGAGGTCACGGTACTAGTGCCGAGGCCGCGGCCAGCATGGGTCCCGAAACCTATCACGTCCTGTACTTGACCGGCGTTGTAAGACAAAGCGATGCCATAGATATTGTCACCGACCTGCGCAGTCTACTGCCGAGAGCCAGGGTTTTTTATGTGGCATCGCGAAACGCAATCTCGATGATGAGTACGGAGCATGATTTTGAGATCGCGCAGAAGGTGGTGACGGAGATGAGCCAGGGGCCGAGGGTGTTTCGGCTGACTTATACCCTTACTGATTCTGGCGGGGGCAAGAGCGCCGGGCATCACAGCGTGGCGGTGGTGGTGGCATCCGGTGAAAATGCAAGCATCAAGCAAGGCGAGCGGGTTCCGATAGTGACGGGCCGCGATAGTGCGGGTACGGGGAGGAGCAGCGATCAGATGCAGTACCTGGATGTGGGTCTGCACCTGAATGCGTCTTTGAGTGGTCCTGCCAACGACCTGGTTCTGCAGACGCAGGTTGTGCAATCCGCGGTGGTTCCGGAGAAATCGGTTGCCGGGCTGCCGGATCCGATTTTGCGCCAGACTACGCTGGATAGTACTGCCATTGTCACGGTAGGGAAGCCGTTGATTCTGGGATCGCTCGATATTCCCGGGACCGCCAAGCAAGAGCAGATTGAAGTGACGGCAGAGCCTGTTGAGTAAACAGCATTCTTTTTGCCTCAGGCTGGTTGCTGAGGGAAGCCCGGTTCGCAGTGTGGCATAATCGGCTGCATCGACACGAGGGCAGATGACGACAAGACGGGAATTTGTATATGCGGCGCTGCTGGTTTCCGGCAGCGCTGTTTTTGATTCAGCGCGGGGATGGGCGGGCGCGGCTCCGCTGGGGCATGATCGTTTTCACGCACGGATTCATCAACTGGAAAAGGCCAGCGGAGGGAGGCTGGGGGTCTACTGCCTGGATACGGAAACGGGGTCAACGGGAGGCTGGCGCGCGTTTGAGCGCTTTCCGATGTGCAGCACGTACAAGCTGCTGGCCGTGGGAGCGGTGTTGGCAAAGGCGGATCGCGGCAAGGAGTGGCTGGATCGGTTGGTGAAGTTTGGCCGTGGGCAGGTGGTGGCGTATTCACCAATCACGAGCCAGCATGTTGCGAGCGGGATGACGGTAGAGGCGTTGTGCGCGGCTGCGATTACGGTGAGTGACAATACGGCGGCGAATCTTTTGCTGGCTGGGCTGGGTGGGCCGCAGGGGGTGACGGAGTTTGCACGGCGGCTGGGAGACAAGTGGACGAGACTGGACCGCAATGAACCGGATGTGAATGAGTGTTTGCCGGGAGATGTGCGGGATACGACGACGCCGGTGGGGATGGTGCAGGATTTGCGTGCGCTGGCGCTGGGGGATGCGTTGTCGGGAAGCTCAAGGGCTTTGCTGACGAAATGGCTGGTGGAAGACAGGACGGGTGAGAAGCGGATTCGAGCTGGGTTGCCGAAGACCTGGCGAGAGGGTGACAAGACGGGCAGCGGCGAGCGTGGTACGACAAATGATGTGGCGATTCTTTGGCCTCCCACGGGAAAGCCGGTGCTGGTGGCGGCTTACTTGACGGGAGCAACGGTGAGCCGTGAGCAGCGGGATGCGACGCTGGCGGCAGTGGGCAGGGCAGTAGCGGAAGCGGTGTGAGGCGTGTGACGCAGAGCCGGATTGTGGGACTCGGCCCAACGATGGATGGAAGGAAACGCCGGATGGAACTGAGCGATCATCTTCGAAGTCTGGAAGAGAGTCTTTTGCGGAGCGCCGTGCGTAAGAATGCGCCGGAGGTAGCTGCATTGCTTGCGGATGGTTTTCGTGAATTTGGCTGTTCCGGACGCGTGTATTCCAGAGCGGAGATCATTGGGCACCTGCAGGAGGAAGAGCCCGCTCGGCTGTCTCTCACAGATTTCGAAGCGACGCCACTTTCCGCATCATTGGTGTTGGTGACCTATCGAGCCCTGCGTGTTGGACCGAATGACAACTCCGTGCAGTCATTGCGGAGTTCGTTGTGGGAACTGCGCGATGGGCGGTGGCAGATGCTCTTTCATCAGGGGACAAAAATTCCGGCCGAGTGAGGCCAAAAGATTGCGATCATGCGGCGACGGATGGCGCGGGAGTACGGCGGCGTCTTTCCTGCATGGCTTTGGCGATTCTTCTGCCCATGTTCATGGTGGGAACTTCAATCCAGCGGTAGAAGAGCCAGGTGAAGAGGATGGTTCCGATAAAGAATCCTGGAATGACGGCCCAGAACCAGGGAGTTCCGGCGAGGCCGAAGAGAAGCGCAAAGAGCACCAGCGAATGTACCAGATAGAGCGTATAGGATGCGCGGCCGGTGATGAGTATCGGATAGATGTGAAGCGCCGAGCGAACCTGGCGCTGATGGAGCGCGTAAAGAATGGCGACGCCAGCCGCGAAGGCGGCGATCCAGTCGCCTGAGGCAAGAGTGATGAAGTTGAGGAAGGCGGGCTGGGCAAACCATGCTTGAGGAAAGCGCCGCTCAAGAGGATGGATGAAGTGAATGAGAATCTGGTTTCCCCAGAGGAACTTGATGCCGAGGCTGTAGGCGAGAAAGGCAAAGACTGCGATGCCCACCCGAGTTGTGCGGCTGAGCCGCATGAGCCTTTGACCGAGTTCATGATGATTCTTTGCGAGCCAGGCACCGAAGATGAAGATGGTGGTGAAGTGGAGGGTGGAAAAGAAGCTTTGGAGGCTGGTGTTCGTCTGTGGAGCGACAAGCAGGAGGGCTGTTAGAAAGACTTCAATCGCAGCGACGATGAGAACCAGATGCCGGGTCCGGAGTTTGAGGACGAGAATCGCAATGAGTGGATAGATGACGGAAATGCGCATCTCCTGAACGAGGGACCAGAGGACCTGATCGAGCTGGCCGATCTGGCTGCCGTAAAGGAGGATGTGCTGGATGATCATGTTTGCGGTGATGGGGTGAGTCCACATGTCATGCGGGGAAACGAGGAAGCCCTTTGGACGATGCTGGCCGAGGAAATAATCGCCCAGGAGGCCAAGCAGGACGGCCGCGAGATAGGGAAGATAGAGACGGCAGACGCGCTTGACGATGTAGGGCGAATAGGGATTCTCCTTGCGGCGCAGGAACGGGAGAAGGAGTACGAATCCACTGAGAACGAAGAAGAAGCGGACGGCAGCGCCGCCAGCCATGAGAAATGTGAGCGGCGTCCGATTGAGAAGCTCAATGACGTGTCGCCAGAATTCCATTTGCGGGTGACCTGGCCATGTTGTGCTGGCAAATGTGAGCAGCGCGAGGTGTCCGAAAGCAACCGTGATGGCGGCGAGGCCACGCAGGGAATCCAACTCGTCAAAGTGGCGAGTGCCGAGGGGAGTTTTGCCGGGGCTCGTCATGATGCGGAGCTTTTGGGGGAAGCTGAGTGCGATTCCCGTTATTTTGCGAAGAATATCACGCTCGAGTGACATGAGCATGCAGACGGCAAGCTGGGGCAAAGACTTCGAGAACGATCTGGAAAAGGAAAAGGCCAGGGAGACTGCTCTCTGGCCTTGAGCTGGATGGAAATTGTCTCGCTGCAGGGGGAATGCTCTAACTCTTTGAGCTGGAACTCCATCCGGTTACAGGAGCAACGACCTGCACGAGATCGTCGCGCTTTCTGCAGGTTGCGCCGCGATAGTCGCGATTCATGGTCGCAATCACTTCCAGCGGAATTTCTTTGGGGCAGGCTGCGGTACATTCGCCAATATTGGTGCAGCTTCCAAAAGGCTCGGTATTCATCTGCGCGACCATGCTCAGAGCGCGGCGGTCCTGTTCCGGCTTGCCCTGCGGAAGAATGCCGAGGTGGGAGATCTTTGCACCAGTGAAGAGCGCGGCCGAGGCATTTGGGCAAGCTGCCACACAGGCTCCGCAGCCGATACACGCGGCGGCGTCCATGGCGCGGTCCGCAATGTCTTTACCGACGGGAATGTTATTTCCGTCGGGAGCATTGCCGGTCGAGACGGAAATGTAGCCACCTGCCTGAATGATGCGGTCCAGGGCGCGACGATCGACAACGAGGTCTTTGATGAGAGGAAAGGCAGCGGCACGCCATGGTTCGATGGTCAGCTCCTGCCCATCCTTGAAATGCCGCATGGTGAGCTGGCAGGCAGTGGTTGCCGATTGCGGGCCATGAGCTACGCCGTTAATCATGAACCCGCATGACCCGCAGATGCCCTCGCGGCAATCGTGCTCGAAGGCCACAGGCTCTTCGCCCCGCTCGATCAGCGACTCGTTCAGGACGTCGAGGCACTCCAGCATCGACATCTCCGGATTCACATTCTCCACGGGATAGGTGAAGAATCTGCCTTTTTCATCGCGGTTTTTCTGTCGCCAGATTTTCAGGGTCAATTTCATTTACTTGTAGCTCCTCTGGCTGCGGTAAACGTACTTGAATTCCAAGGGTTCTTTGCTGAGAGCCGGCGCGCTGTCCGGGCCGGTATAGCCCCATGCCGCCACGTAAGAGTAATTCTCGTCGTCGCGCTGCGCTTCTCCGTCCGCGGTCTGAGACTCCTCGCGGAAGTGTCCACCGCAGCTTTCGTTGCGGTCGCGGGCATCGATGCACATCAACTCGCCAAGCTCCAAGAAGTCGGCCACACGTCCGGCTTTCTCGAGGCTCTGATTCAAATCATCGCCGCTGCCTGGTACGGTAACGTTCTGCCAGAACTCTTCGCGCAGTTGACGAATCTGGCCGATGGCTTTTTCAAGCCCCTGCGCGGTGCGCGACATGCCGCACTCGTCCCACATGATTTTGCCGAGCTCCCGATGGAAGGAGTCGACGGTGCGCTTGCCCTTGATGGAAAGCAGCGAGGTGATGCCCTGCTGGACTTCAGAAACGACTTGCTGGACTGCGGGGTGAGAGTCATCCACTTTGTCGAGCTTGCTGGTGGCAATGTAGTTGCCGACGGTGTACGGAATGATGAAATAGCCGTCGGACAAGCCCTGCATGAGCGCGCTAGCGCCGAGGCGGTTTGCCCCGTGGTCGGAGAAGTTCGCCTCACCGGCGACGAACAAGCCCGGGATGGTGCTCTGCAGGTAGTAGTCAACCCAGAGGCCGCCCATGGTGTAGTGAATGGCGGGGTAGATGCGCATGGGGACCTTGTAGGGATCCTCATCGGTGATGCGCTGGTACATGTCGAAGAGGTTGCCGTAGCGCTCGCGAATCACGTGCTCGCCGAGGCGCTGAATGGCATCGGAGAAGTCGAGATAGACGCCGAGGCCGGTTTCTCCGACGCCGCGGCCCTCATCGCAGACGTGCTTTGCGTTGCGTGAGGCCACATCGCGCGGGACAAGATTCCCGAAGCTGGGGTAACGCCGCTCGAGATAGTAATCACGTTCATCGGCGGGAATCTGGTCAGGCCGGCGCTTGTCGCCCTTTTGCTTGGGGACCCAGATGCGCCCGTCATTGCGGAGAGACTCCGACATGAGCGTGAGTTTCGACTGGTAATCGCCGGAGACGGGGATACAGGTGGGGTGAATCTGCGTGAAGCATGGATTGGCGAAGAGCGCGCCGCGCTTGTGAGCGCGCCAACTTGCCGTCACGTTGGAGCCCTTGGCATTGGTGGAGAGGTAATAGACGTTGCCATATCCACCGCTGGCCAAAACGACGGCGTCGCCAATGTGGACACTCAGCTCGCCGGTGACGAGGTTACGCGTGACGATGCCGCGGGCCTGTCCGTCGATCACAATCAGGTCGAGCATCTCGGTGCGCGGGAACATGGTGACGGTGCCTGCCTGCACCTGGCGCTCCAGCGCCTGATAGGCGCCCAGCAGCAACTGCTGGCCCGTCTGCCCACGCGCATAGAAGGTACGCGAGACCTGTGCGCCACCGAAGGAGCGGTTGGTGAGAGCCCCGCCGTACTCGCGCGCGAAGGGGACACCCTGAGCCACGCACTGATCGATGATGTTCAGGCTGTTTTGGGCCAGGCGGTAGACGTTGGCTTCACGAGAACGGAAGTCGCCACCCTTCACGGTGTCGTAGAAGAGGCGATAGATGCTGTCTCCGTCGTTCTGGTAATTCTTCGCCGCATTGATACCGCCCTGCGCAGCGATGGAGTGCGCGCGGCGGGGCGAGTCCTGGAAGCAGAAACACCGTACGTTGTAACCGAGCTCACCCATGGAGGCAGCTGCCGATGCCCCTGCGAGTCCGGAACCGATGACGAGAACGGTGTGTTTGCGCTTGTTGGCAGGATTCACCAGCTTCATGTCAAAGCGGGCTTTGTCCCACGCCTGTTCGATTGGGCCGGAAGGGATTTTCGCGTCGAGTTTCATTTACTTAACTAGCCCCGTAAGTACGCTGATGGGAATCGAAATGTATCCCGCGATGAGAACCACAGCAATCCAGAGCGCGAGCCGCTTTAGAACGACTTCACGCGCTCGGGAATGAGGTATGCCGAACGACTGGAGCATGCTCCAGAGACCATGACGAAGGTGCAGGCCGAGGAGACAAAGCGAGAAGATGTACCAGGCCGATATCCACCATACCGAGAAACCTGCAACCACATTGTGATAGACATCACCGGCGATGAACCGCGAGCCGGGATGGATGAATCCACCTGTGAACTCGAGCAGATGGAAGATCACAAAGGCAAGAACGATGGGGCCGCTCCAGTACATGGTTCGGGAGGCATAGGAGGATCGGATCGCTTCCTTGCGCGAGTAGTTGACGGGACGCGCCCTCTTGTTCCGTAACCAGAGCTGCGCCGCAGCCTCGATGTGCAGAACCACCGAGACGATGAGAACGCTGCGGATGATCCAGAGCAAGGTGTCGTCAAAGTGGAGGAAGGCGGCATAGGCATTGTAGCGAGCCGGACCGGCGTAAATGAGCAGGTTCCCTAAAAGGTGGCCGATGATGAAGAGGATCAGGATGCACCCAGTAACCGCCATGACAATTTTCTTGCCGTTTGTCGACTGCCAGAAGCCTGGTGCCCTATGTTTGCTTACAGCGACTGCGCTCGTGCTCATTGGATTTTCCAAACCTGATTGAAGTGAGGCGTGTGTGTGTCAAACCTCACGCAAGTGTGACGCTCATCGGGCTTGAGGAAGGATGTCCTTGAGCCACTATGAGTGCGAGGTGAACGTCCATGCAGAGTGTAAGTGAATCCCATCTGCGTGAATGTGGGCCAAGTATCTGACCATATAAAAAACGAGTCGTTATAACAAGTTTCATTATTCGTTTGGCGCGGGAGCAGCGTCAAGGTACCCAGGGTGGATCACGCAATCTCGGGCGCAGATTGTTGAGTGCGCGCAAGCAGGGCGCGGAGCGCGGCACCGCGATGGCTGAGGTGATGTTTGGTGTTGAGGTCGATTTCGGCCATGGTTTTGTGGAGTTGGGGCAGGTAGAAGAGCGGATCGTAGCCGAAGCCGCCGGTGCCGCGGGGAGAGGCGAGGATTTCGCCGGGGACTTCGCCGGTGGCCGAAAGGATTTCCGCTCCGTCGCGGGCGAGAGAGAGGACGCAGCGGTAGCGGGCGGCGCGGGCCGTTACGTTGGTCATGCGGTCGAGGAGGAAGAGGTTGTTGCGCTCGTCGGTAGAGAGCGGGGAGTTGGGGAGGTAGTGGGCGTCATCGGCGAAGCGCGCGGAGCGGACGCCGGGGTCGTTCTGGAGCGCGGGGACTTCGAGGCCGGAATCGTCGGCGAGGACGAGTTGTCCGGGGAGTTGAAGGCTGTAGTACTCGGCTTTGAGGCGGGCGTTTTCGGCGAAGGTGGCGCCGGTTTCGTCGGGCGCGGGGATGGCGGCGAGGTTGGGCAGGGGGAGGATTTCGACGGAGGTGTGTTCGGCGGCAACGCGGAAATCGCGGAGCTTGCCTGGGTTGGAGGAGGCGACGTAGAGGGTGAGGGGCATCAAGACAAGGTTAACTTGGCTGGAGGCTTCCATCGGAAGTTGCCAGTTGCCAGCGCCCAGTTGCCAGTCCCCACTTGTCAGTTCTCAGTTGTCAATTCTCGGTTGTCAGAGTTTGAGGCTCAAGTCTTGTCAGCAGGACACGGGCCTTCCGTGGAGGTGGGTGTCGAGGTCGGCGCGGAGGGGGCAGTGGGCGCAGTCGGGTGTGCG
>JAJZIF010000127.1 GCA_021810735.1 Acidobacteriota bacterium | reverse complement strand
GAACTGTGGTTGCTTCTTGGCTCACAGCTTAACCCACGGCCAGCGCATTGGGCCGGTCACTCCATTTTGACTAAGCGCACGAAATATTTATGAAGAGCGACAACCGCTGGAGATTGTGAATGCACACCCGTCGGAAGTTTATTGCAGGTCTCACAGGCTCAGCAGCGATAGCTGCATGTACCAGCCTGCCAGCCGCGGCAGCTCGAAGCGCACAGGGCAAGCCGAACATCATCTTCTTCCTGGTGGATGACCTTGGCTGGGGCGATCTTGGCTGTTACGGGGACACATTCCACGAGACACCGAACATCAACCAACTCGCCCACGATGGGCTTAAATTCACCGATGCATATGCTGGAGCCCCGGTCTGCTCTCCCAGCCGCGCCTGTATCCTCACGGGTAAGGCACCGGCCCGTCTGCACCTGACGCAATGGATCCCTGGGAACACCTATCCAAACAAGAAGCTATTGGAAGCCCCCACTCCAGCTCATCTTGCACTTGATGTACCCACGCTGGCTGAACGCCTACAGCAGCTCGGCTATAAGACAGGAGCCATCGGCAAGTGGCACTTAGGCGGCGATGGGTACTTGCCTGAAAACTTCGGATTCGAAGTCAACGTTGCGGGCGATAAGCATGGCAGCCCGGGACCACCCAATCATTATTTCGGCCCCTTCCACTATCACAATCTGAATGGCTATACAGACCAGGATTACCTCACTGATGTGTTGACCAGCAAGATGGATCAGTTCATCAGCAATGCAAGCAAGGAAGGCCCTTTCTTTCTCTACATGGCCGAATATGCCGTACATCTGCCCCTACAGGCACCACAGGCATCAACCGCTCCTTACATCGCAAAGAACGCCGGTAAGGGTGAACCAGACCCGGTTTATGCCGCTATGGTTCAGAGTGTCGACACGGCACTGGGCAACTTGCGCGCCTTATTGAAGAAGACTGGCGTGGCGGACAATACCATCATCATTCTTACATCCGACAACGGCGGGGTTGGCTTCCAGGGCAGGCGCTTGCATCGGATTGCCGACAACGGTCCGTACCGGGCAGGGAAGGGGTTTCTGTACGAAGGAGGGATTCGCGAACCTCTCATTGTTTATTGGCCAAGGGTAACGATACCGGGCAGTATTTGTGACGTGCCAGTGATTGGCATGGACTTTACCCCAACCATTCTGAACATGGTAAGCGGCGGAGCCGCGCCAACGCCGTGCGATGGATTGGATATCAGCCCGCTATTCAAGAGTCCGACCTCATCCCTTACTCGGGACACGCTCTACTGGCACTACCCACATTACAGCGATCAAGGCGGGACCCCATCCGGAGCCATCCGCGAAGGCGATTGGAAACTGATTGAGTTCTTTGAAGATGACCACGTGGAACTCTACAACCTAAAGCTTGATCCAGGCGAACAATACGATTTTGCGTCGAGCTTTTCGGATAAGACGCTCGACCTGCGTCGCAAATTACAGGTTTGGCGCACAAGTGTAAACGCGCGAATGCCCACCCCAAATCCGAATTTCAACCGGAGTGAAGCCAACGTAAGAATCGGACCTCCTGGCTGTAGTTGAGAACCTATTCGAAATTGTTTAGAAGACTAGCCAAAGATATTTGAAATTTTGCAAGCTCGACAGCGGAACTGGTGGCCTGAAAAAAGTCCCGACGTGCTCATGCTTAACCTGTTGATGTATTTATGCAATTCAGTTGAAACAGAAATGTTTAGCTGGTGATACTCCACAGGATGCTCGTTTGCCTCTTCCACTTTGAACCCAAAGATTCTGCTGAGAGGCCGATTGTTGAACTATTTTTGTTTACAAATGAAGATTGAAGAATCTAAAAAGCACGATGGCTGTTTGCAACGAAGCGCCGAAGCGCGGCGACCAATGGACCCCTTGAGTACTGGGTACAATATCCGGCTCCTCCACAATCTTGCGGAGCGTACGGAAATAGGCGAGCAGCAGCGCAGCACCGGCTCCGAATACTGCAATTGCCAAGGCAATCCACGCCCGTCGCTCCAATGAAAGGAACACCGGGACTGTGGATCCATTCAATCCCTGAAAGAGACCTAAAAACCAATAGGAAGGTAGCCAAGCAAGCAGCCGTTGATTTTCCAGTGCGGTTAGAGCCTTTGGCGTTGCCATCGCAGGTTGAAGGAAGTACACGCCCAGAAAGAGAGCAAATGTGGTCAATTGCAAAAAAGCAGACAACCGCAGGAAATACCGCCGCGGTAATAGTTGCGCTGTCACTCCCTGAACACTCAGGATAGAGCAGAAAAGGAAGGTAGCGGCTGCGAACATCGTAATCCAGTAGGCTGCCAAGGATCGAAATATCCCGAAGAGGCCGGAGGGCGCCAGAACCAACGGCCAAGCGAGGCCCGAGGCGACGTTCAGAACGAGCACGGGGAGACTCAGGGTCGTTCCCAGCGCTGCCACTTTGGCAAAAAACAGAGTACGCGCACGCACAGGCAACGGAGCGAGCACCATGACATCACGCCGATCTGGAAACGTGGAATCCCAACTGAGCAAAGCGAACAGTCCCACCACCAACATCGTTGTCGCAATCAGGAAATGTTCCATTCTCCAGCAAAAAGCCAAGTGGGCCGCAGCCGTCATTCGGCTGCCTTCAAAAACAAAAGCTTCAATCGCATAGATCAAGCTGAGTGCAACCAAAATTGCAGCAAACTGCCCGAGTAGCTTAATCACGTCAGCTTGAGTTGATAACGCTTCGAGATCGACGACACGAAGAAGGAACTGGCGATAAAGCACGCAAAATTGCAGCTTTTCCGCCTCGAAATATTTACGCATGGATTAAGTCCGCTATCTGCCGTGATATCGAAGCCGTATCCTGCTCGACGGCGAGTTGTGAGAAAATACTTTCGAGGGTTGGGAGCGCCATCAACGCACGCAGGCTTTCGATTGAGTCGTCGGCCACGACCTTGCCACGATGGAGAATCACGACATGCGAGCAGATGCGCTCTACGGTTTCGAGTTCATGGCAACTAAATAGCACCACTTTCCCGCGCAGGGCCAGCTCCTGGATCAAGCTGCGCAATACCAGCGCCGAGCCAACGTCTAACCCCGAAAACGGCTCATCGAGCAAGATGAGGTCAGGATTGTGCATGAGGGCTGCCGAGAGCAGGACTTTCTGACGCATACCTTTCGAGTAACCGGAAATGGACGCATGCCGGTCGTCGTACAGTGCGAACAATCGTAACAATCCATCGATGCGCCCAACATACGCCCGGCGTGGCAAATTACGTAGCTGAGCCACCATGACCAGATATTCAACGCCGGAGAGATGCGTGTAGAGATGCGGTTCTTCCGGCACATAACCCATGCGCTGCTTGTACGCAATCAGGTCATCCTGAATGGGCTTGCCTTCGAAAAAGATTGCGCCGGAGGTCATTTCGATGAGTCCGGTGATCATTTTCAGTGTCGTGGACTTACCGGAGCCGTTCGGTCCGAGATAGCCCGTTACCTCGCCGGCTCGCGCAGAAAAACTGACATTTTCAACGGCTGGGATGCCGGAATACCGTTTCGACACATTGCGAAGTTCGAGCATGAAGAGGTTTCCTGTCCGCAATAAATTCCTTGCTACATATGTAGCAATCTACTATTAGATTGTCAATAAGCATTCTACATATGTAGGATTCTTATCATGGCGGAAGATTCGAAACTCTCGCACACCGCAGCGATGGTTTTGCAATCCATCTCTCTTGGCCATGTGTATGGCTACAGCGTGATGGAAGTAACCGGGCTTCCAAGCGGTACTGTATATCCGGCCTTGCGACGTCTGGAACGGGATCGTTTGATTATTTCTCGGTGGGAGAAACAATCAACTGCCGAAGCAGCCCTGCGGCCTTCGCGGAAGTACTACAAAATCACACGGGCTGGAAGCGCAACGCTGGACGCTGTACGAAAACGTTACCCGCTGCTCGCGATGGTCCCGGCCGCCGAGGTCGAGCGTGTATGAGAAGTGCTGTTCCCCGTTTGTCAGCATTTATGCAGCGTATGGTTATCGAGTGCGCTGGATTAGCTACGCCGTGGCCCGATCGCAGGGACTGGATTCACGAATGGCGCTCTGAGCTTTGGTATGTGCGGGCAGGTGAGTCATCGAACGGACGGGTATGGGCATTTTGTCTGGGTGCTTTCAATGATGCATTCTTCATTAGGCGGTGTGCTCCAAAGCAACAGAGACCTCCAATCTTTCAGTCCCCCTGCGCATGTGGACTGTTTCTGGCTTCGATTTCACTGCTTTCGCTGTTCGTAGCGCTTTTGCTCCCAGGTGCTCGTAGTATTTTGCTTTTGAGCTTGCATTCTGACTGTAGTGGCTATCTGAGGCACTCCTGGTTTGGGGTATCCGAGTCTCCCCCGAATCCGATTGACCAACAAATAGTGCTCTTCAGGCTGACCTTCGCGCTCGCATGCCTGATCCTTCCGTCGATTACGCGTCTATATCTCGGCAGCGTAAGCCAACCGAAGAGTTTTCGCGCGTACATGATCCGAAGTCGCTGGCTGGCGTTTCTCCTCTTGAAGGTCATGTTGATCATGCCTATGGTCTATTTCGCTGCACTCGATTTTGGGCATCTCTTTACTATGACCGTTCCGGGCAGCTTCTTTATCCAGCTTGCAGCATCTTTCATCGGCTTTTTACTTTCGCTTCGCTGGGTTCTAAACGATCAGAGAAGACGCTGTCCAACTTGTCTCCGTCTTTTAAGTAATCCTGTCCGGGTAGGACGGAGATCATGGAGTCTCCTGGATTGGAATTTGACCGAATATGTCTGTTTCAAAGGGCACGGAGTTCTTCACGTTCCAGAAGCGTCGGTGAGCGGGGGTTCTATTCAGCGTTGGATTTCCATGGACTGCACATGGAGTAAAGCACATCGATAAATTGCCTTGGCACATGCTTATGATTTAGAAGAACAGTGGTTAGCTTGGCTGCCAATAACAGAAATTTACATTAGATAACTAAAACTGCAAAACTTTCGCAGGCTGGTCCACAGCGAACGTTAAACCTCCATCAAGTAGTCGACGCGTTGGAGTGCGCATTATCGCTCAGCCGTTCTCATATCCTGCGGAATTTTTGGGAATTTCACGGAAATCTTTTCCACTCTGATAGCTGTCTTTCGGCATACCCTCGTGAAGTGACGCCGGAAAACGCCTCCATCGGAGAAAAATTCGTTACGCCTAGTACCTGCGACATTCAATTGTCCGCGCGCAAATGATCGGGACGCATCCGGCAAAAGGTGGACGGGAACATGTGGTACAGTCCGTCATTGCAGCAGCTTCTCTACCTTGAAGCCGTTCTGGAAGAGGGCAGCTTCGTTCGGGCCGCTGATCGCCTTCACACGACCCATTCCACGATCTCAAGGAACCTGAAAGCGTTAAGCAACGGGCTGGGGATCAACCTTTTTGACAAAACACCGCGCGGTCTGAAGCCGAGTAGTGTTGGGCGAGTTTACGGTGCCCAAGTTCGCACGAGTCTGGAACAGGCAAAGTTGGCCTTCGACCTTGCGCGGTATGAAGCTAATCTGCACCGACGACCCTTCTATGTGGGCCACTCTCCATACATCCACGGCAGCCTTCTTCCTCTACTTGGACAATTCACTCTGCCGGGAAGCGAGGCCTCGCCCATCGTTCTCAGGAGCGCGCCGACGATGCGGTTAGTATGGCGCGTGCGATGTGGGGAGATCCAGGCAGGCTTTGGCGTGTTGCCCATTGTTGATAAGGCTCTCTGGATCGAGCGGGTAGCGCATGAGCCATTCTGTGTCTGCATCGCGGAACATCACCGCCTTGCGACGCATTCACGTCTGGCGGCGCGCGAGCTATCCAACGAAACTCTGGTCTGGATACCACGAAGCGTACACCGCATGTTCTACGACCAGATCGTCAACTACTTGCTGACGTTAAAATTCGATCCCCGGCGCTTTCAGGAAGCCCATACCATCACACAAGCTCTCGACTTCGCTGCTCACGGTGCCGGAGTTGCACTGGTGCCGCAATCGGCATCTCGTTTTCAGAGGCCCGGCGTGCTCTTCAAGCCTCTGACAGACGACTTGATCCGCATTGAGACAGCCCTCTTCGTGCGCAAAGATCAGATGCGCACGCCGGTGAAAGACTTCATCGCCATTGCGTTGTCCGGCATAGCAGCACTGAAACTCAATCCGCTGGAAAAACGATGAAGCGTGGGTCTATCAAGACATGGGGAATTCGCAAAGCTGCCTCATAGAATCACTCTTCTCAAAACGGCCTACATGCTCTTTTAGGCATTATGCTCTATATGGCATAATAGTTGTATGAGCTGGGCCGCGTACTTCCATCCCAAATTCAAGGCCGAGTTCGATGAGTTGTCCGCGGCGGTCCAGGACGAACTGCTTGCGTCGCTCGTTCCTTTGCGGGAGTATGGGCCGTCGCTCGGAAGACCCGATGTGGATACGCTCAACGACTCGAAGTACGCGAACATGAAGGAGCTGCGGTTCAGGGCTGATGGAGGCGTTTGGCGCGTTGCCTTTGCCTTCGATCCGCAGAGAAATGCCATTCTGTTGGTCGCGGGAGACAAATCGGGAGTGAGCGAGAAGAAGTTCTACAAACGGCTGATCGAAAAAGCGGACAAGAGATACAAGGAACACCTCGACAATCTCTAGTCAATGGAGTGACGACAATGCGTGGAATGATTGCAGTGGACGACGTGATTGCCTCCTTGCCGAAGGAGCGGCAGAAGAAGATTGCGGCGCGGGGAAACGAACTGCTGGCCAAGGTGCAGCGGCGCATGACCCTCGGTGAGATACGGAAGATCAGCCAGGCGAAGATGGCCGAGGCGCTGGGGATCGGCCAGATGCAAATCTCGCGTCTGGAGAAGCGGAAAGACCCTCGACTCTCCACAATGCAGCGCACGGTCGCTGCATTGGGAGGCCACCTGACGATGATTGCGACGTTTCCCGATCAGGAGCCGGTCGTCCTCGTCACTTCGCAGTTCATGGAAAAGCCGACGACCTCCCCGAAAAAGAAGCGGCGTGCGTAACCATTCGGAAGGGCCAAGGACGCTCTCGGAAAGTCCGGCGATCCGTGTGACCGATTGAAAACGACCGAACAGTAAGAAACCTAACCCCGTCAAAAGGCCGTAATTCCCGGTTTATTTCGCATGACCTTTAGGGTCGGCCCCCAAGGGTATATGGGAACGGAAAAAGAGGGTCTGGTTGGGAGCTGTCGAACATGGAAGAACTAAATTCCAACGAGGTTAGGCAGCGACGGTTAACCCTCAGGCTGAATAAAAAGCGATGACTAAGATGAGGCATTCTCTGGGGCGGCGCTCTGCTTTCAAACCATTACAGCAAAACCGCTATTGCACCGATGCATCTGAGACCTGCGAAAGCATCATCGCCAGCCGCCGCGCGCCCAGCAGGTCAAGCTGTGAGCTAGCGAACGAGCGTAGCCGAAGATCGTTGGGTAATGACCAATCCCATTTCTCGCGAATCGCATGTTCCGGTTTGATCTTCAGATCAAAAATGGTGGGTGGCGGCTCGTAGCCAATCTGTTGCAGCAATGTGACGAGCCGTTGCTGATCCCTGGAAAAGATGCGCATCGCAGCTCCTCCGTTCGACGTCTGCATTCCGCGTACCGTCAGCAGCAAAGCAAGGGCATCGTGTGTTGCATCCCCGTGCCACCCCAATACCAGAATGCTGCCGCCATCGATAAACCACCGTTTCTCTTGCAGTCCGACTGTATTGAACCAAAGACGCGCTTCTTCGAGAAACTCCGCCGCCTTGGGATCGAGAAACGAAATCGGCTCCGCTTCTGCGAGCACATGTTTCATCTCCTGACGCACCCTATCATGAACCTTGCCGCCAATTCCGTCGAAAGCAGGCGGCGCGCCTCCACGATCCTGAATCACGTAGACTACCTTGCCGTGTGTGTCGATGTCCTGGACTTTCCAGCGACGCCCACCGAAGATAATCCGTTGCCCTGGCGTGAGCGGTCTTTCAATGGGAAGCGATCCCAGTACTCGACCCTCGGCGACGAGGCGGAACTCCTCTCCTGTACTGAATGCGCTGTAAAAATCGAATTGGTTAATGAGCTTTTCTCCGAGCATTCCCGGTAAGAGAGAACCTCCATGATCCTGCGTTATGAGATCGCGAGCACCCAATGCATGTAGCAGCGCACAGAAATCCGAAGAGTCAACTTGATCGAAAATCCCGCTTCGCACAAGCGTTGTCCATAGCTCGGTGGCGCTAGCGCCGCCCTTCTGTGCGATGATCGAAAGGATTTGCTGTACGAATGTCGACGCATGCACGGCTTCCGGACGAGGCGGCTCTACCCATCGCGCAATCAGGAGCCGTACCATTGCGACTGTTTGGACCAGCCCTTCACGAATTCGGTCCGAGAAGTTCGACTTGGGTGTCAATTCCCGTTCCACTGCAAAACAGCGCAGGATGGCGGCCTCACCAGAACGCCGTCCCGAACGGCCAAGACGCTGCCGCAAACTGGCCACCGACGGAGGGGGCCCAATTTGGGCCACGCTGCGGATGCTGCCGATGTCGATGCCAAGTTCGAGCGTTGTCGTACAGATGGCGCTGGCTGCGGTCTCTCCGCTCTTGAGAGCCGTTTCCGATTCCTCTCTTAGTTCACGCGAAAGGCTCCCGTGATGCGGCCAAAACTCGTTGGGAACACCTTCCATTTCACAGCGTCTCCGGAGCTGGTCTGCATAGATTCTTGGATCGGAATTCGTAGACAAAAATAGTTCAACAAACGCGCAGTAACATCAGGCGGCTTGTAACAGGTCAACGATGTTCTCAATGGCCTTGTCGGCCTTGTGGTAGGC
>JAJZIF010000126.1 GCA_021810735.1 Acidobacteriota bacterium | reverse complement strand
CTTGGTGCTTGATTTTCTTGCCCTCGATGCCGATGTCGGCAATCCAATGTTGGCCGCAACTGTTGGGGCAGCCTGTGACATTCAGCTTGAGCTGCTGGTCGAATTGAGGAATGCGCTGCTCCATCTCCTCGACCAGCCAGCGCGTGAATCCTTTGGTCTCGGTGATGGCGAGCTTGCAGAATTCCGTGCCGGTGCAGGCGATGGCGCCGCGCCAGAAATTGGACCCCTCGACACGAAGGTCAATCGCTTCCAGTTCTCTCGCCAGCTCATTTGCCTTCGCATTGGGAATATTGATCAACAGAAGATTCTGCATCACGGTCAAACGCACATCCCCTGTGCCGAACTTTTCGGACAACCCGGCCACGGCCATGAGCTGATCGCCGCTAAGCCTCCCGCGCAGGACCGATGCGCCCACATAGCTGAGTCCCTCCTGCTTCTGCCGATGAATGCCAACGTGATCGCGAAAAATATCTTCAGGCAAGCGCTCTTCCACGGCAGGATCGAGGCGATATCCCAGCCGGGCTTCGACCTCCGCCAGAAATCGTTCCCCATCCCACCCCTCACGGAGAAAAAGATACTTCAAGCGGGCACGTTCACGGCTCTCGCGGAGCACCTCCTGGTCGCGGAACAATTCCGTAACGGCGTGAACGACGGGCAAGACCTGATCCGGTCGCAGGAATACGTTCAGGCGAACTCCCAGATGCGGCTGGTTGGAAAGTCCTCCGCCCACGCGGATGGAATAGCCGACCTCAACTCCGCAGCCAGATTTGCGCTCGATCGCGGTCAAGCCAATTTCGTTGATCTCAGGATAGGTGCACCAGTGCCGGCAGCCGGCAATGGACACTTTGAATTTGCGCGGCAAGTTATAGAACTCTGGGTTGGCCGTCAGCATATGGGCCAAACCGAGCGCCAACGGAGACGCATCCGCAATTTCATCGGCGGCGATACCAGCCAGCGGACATCCGGTGACGTTGCGGGAGACGTCGCCGCACGCGCCCTTGGGAGAGAGTCCGACGCGGTTGAGGGCATCGACGATCTCTGGCAACGATTCAATGGTGAGCCAATGCATCTGAATGTTCTGGCGCACAGTAATATCGGCAAGGTTGCGCGCGTGCTGTCGGGTCAGATCGGCAATTGTACGGAGCTGGCGGGCGTCAAGGATTCCATTTGGGACGCCAATCCGCATCATGAAGTAATCCGTCATTTTTCCTTCGCCGCCCTTACCGCCGGTGACTCCTGCGCCATCTCCCTGGGTATAGATACCCCACCATTTGAAGTAGGCGGAGGCCCATTCCGGCACGACACTGCTGCGGCCCTGGCGGGCAAACTCGCGCACTTCATCGAATGCCTCCCATGGATTTTTCTGACGCTTCAGGCGCTCCATGCGTTGAGCAGATGTTTCTTTCACTACTGGCGGGTTCAATGTCGGCGCTGTCATTGGTTCAGTCATTGTGCTTCCTGTGATGCGTTGGTGGTTGATGCGCTGTTGTCGGTGAATCTATGAATGCCGTGTTGCAGTCTTCGACCAGACCAGCGGCCTGTACTCGGATTCTTCAGGTTCGCCTGAATCTTTCCGGGTAATACGATCCTTTCCGCCGAACGCGGCAGGACCGATATTTCCTTTTGTAAGGAATCAAGCGCCACCGAAGTCACAATACTGGAAACCACGTCGCTGAAAATCTGTAAGTTATGCTCTCTCGGCAGCTTGCGATGAGTCCGTCGTGGGACGAACCTGCTCCATTCCGCGCTAGAGGCGGAAAGCTCATCGCATTTCTCTTCATAAAGATGTTGTGGCATCGGCAGTCCTGCTCCCCGTGTTGATGGTTGCCGAACGGGTGGGGATTCTGCCGAAACTAAAAAACCCACCTGAGCGGCTCTTCCGCGGTGGGCTTTTGATTTGGGTTACTGCAAGCTTTTTCAGCTTTTGACTCTACCCAACCCTCCAGAAGATGCGCGAATGTGCCCGCATGGTACACATGCAGCACATACAACACTTCGTGGAGGCAGGCAGGTTCATAACTGTGGTCTATTGTATGTGTTGATCGAATCGCGCGTCAAGAGAGGAATTTGGGGGAGGGGCGAGTGCCCCCCCTTTGCCGCCTCGGATGTCACGCCCGCAGAAGGCTATAGTGTCTTCTCTGTGACGTGGTCCAAGGTCGTGTCTGGAATTCCCCGGCTGAGCGAGCAACTGAAATTGTCCACATTCTGCAGATAAAAGGTGGGAACACCCTGCACTTTCTGGGTTCTGATCCGCAGAAACTCCGCACCGCTGACATTCTCCAGAGCGAAATCGGGGCGGTCATCCGAAGTGAGCGAAGCGATTTCAACGTGGCTCATGTCGATGTTTTGAACATGGCGAAGATAGAATCCCTGCGCCGGCGAGATTCCGAACATGGTCGGCTCCGGGTATCCATTTTCCATTTCCGGAAGACGCAAGGCGGCCTGCTCGCGCGTTCCACCGCCCTGATGCTGGATATAGACATCGCCGATCTGGACATCTTGAATCCTGTGGCCGGGAATCCCGCTGAGGATGGAGCATTGCCGTGGGTTCACATTCGACGCGACAATGTTGCCGATAAGGACTCGGCGCAGCTGGCCGACGGAACCGTTTGCGGGACCGCGCATTCTGGCGCCCAGCCTGAAGAAAATGGGAGCGCTCACAATATCGCGCATGGTGATGTTGGTGATGGCGATATCCTCCAGCAGCGCTCCATCGACGGTTTCGAGAGCCAAACCATGGCAGCCTTCGAAAAGACAGTTTGAAATGGCAATATTCTTGAAGCCGCCGTTCGATTCCGTCCCCATCTTGATGCGTCCGGTGCGGGAGACATGGGTCCCATCCGGAAATTTCTTGAGCGTTCCGTCCAGCAGAGTTCCCAATTCATACGCGCCAGTCACATAGCAGTTCGAGATGGTGACATTTTCCGTGGGACGCGCATAGCCCAGCGCAAATGAACTCTTCGGAACTATGGCATCGTCCCAGGGGGAATTGACAGTGCAATTCGATACGCGAACATTGCGGCAGCAATCGATGTCCATGCCATCGCGATTGGTATCGATGGTCAGATTGTCGATGGTCAGATTGTCGACTCCGGTTACCAGAATGCCGAACCAGCCGCCCTGAAGTATCTGGAAGTCCTTGAGCACGACGTTGTGGCAGTTCTTGAGCGAGATGGATTTGTTGCCGACGCCGCTGGTGCGTCTATCTGCCGGATTGTGAGATTCCGGTCCGTTACCGCGGCTCAAGCCGCGTCCCCAGATGCGACCAGGCCCGCAGATAGAGATGTCGTTCAGCCCTTCGCCCCAGATCAGGCTGTTGTGCCAGTGGTTGTGGCCGTAGTCCTGATACATGTGCCATGTTTCATTGGGCTCGGGCTCATCGTAGCCGCCGGAACTTCCCTCCGCAGGCGCGGGCGCTGCGAGAATGACGGCTCCTTGCTCGAGAAACAGCGTGACATGGCTTTGCAAATGGATGGAGTAACAGGCATAGGTGCCCGCCGGAAACAGAACCGTCCCGCCCCCGGAAGAAGCGGCGGCGGCGATCGCTTTGTTGATCGCAGGCGTATCGATCGTGGTTCCGTCGCCAACCGCGCCGTATCCCCGCACGTCATAGGTACCCTTGCCGTTCCGTCCGGCCCCGGACACATCGGATGGATTGGCCGCAAACAAGGCAGGCGCGGTCATCAAAGAGGCGGCGATCCCGCCTCCCGCAAGCTTCAGTACGTCTCTTCTCGGTGTTTGCATGTTGCTCCTTCACACTTAAGATCGTGATTCAGATTCCATCTCGGCGCGATGGATTGTCCGGCTTCCTTTGCCTGACGGATTGCAGAAACGCGTTCGCTTCATTGCTGAGTTGTTTTTGGTGCTGGATCCGTTTTCCCCATTGCGGCTTTCTTCAGGTGCATGTCGGCAAAGTTCAAGTACTGTTGCCAATCGTAGAACGTAATGTTATGGCCTCCAGTACGAACATGGTAGCCGATCTGTCCCATGACCGGATGATTCACAGGCGGCCACTGTGTCGTCGGCAAGCCATCGGTTCCAAGAAGTTTGTAGACAGGGGTGACGGCAACACCGGAGAGGAACTCTCCTTCGGGGTCAGCCCAGTGATCGTCGATGGCGCTGGCGATATACAGAGGACGCGGAGCGATCAAGGCAATCATCATGTGCTGGTCGAAGGGCAGCGTGCTGTCCCGACCGTTATATTGTTTGAAGTTATTGCAGAACCAATAGGGAAAGTGCGTGTTCAGATCGCGGATCGTCTCGCCGCCCGGACGGTGAAATAACCGCACGCCGCCCGCGCCGGAATCGTCGCTGATCGCCATGGCAAATCGCGGGTCCGTTGCAGCCGCCCACAGAGCCGCTTTGCCCAGGCGAGACCAGCCGAAGACGGCCACTCTCGACGCATCCACATCATGATCCGTCTCCAGATAATCCATCATGCGGCGCAGCGCCCAGGCCCACGCGCCAATAGTCGAGAAGTTATCGCCTCTTCCCTGCAACTGCGGATAATAGGCTTTCAAACTGTCGCGATAGCTGCCAATATAGTCGGGATCGACATCGGCTCGGTATACCGTCGCTACCGCGTAGCCGCGCTTCAACATGGTTTCAATGGGCCATTTGTCGGAGGCGATGCCTCGACAGGCAGCCGTGGCGCGATGGTTCTTGACACAGGGCGCAGTGTAGGGCTCATTGGGGTGCTTTTCTGTGACCTCCGTCCAACTCGTAGAAATCAGTATCCCAGGATCGGCATTGACGGTTTCATTTCCCCAAAAATTGAGGCCCATAAAAACCGGGGGGCGATGTGCCCGATTTGGAATGTACAGCAGAAGATGAAGTTTCGGCCCGCTGGAAGTTCCGTCCAGCAGGATCGTCACCTGCTTGCGGGTCGCGGTCCCACTCAGCGCGTTGCGGGTATCATCGACGACCACAAAGCGCATGTTCTTGGGACGGGGCGGCGCAACGCCGTATTCCTGTTCCGTAAACAGCTTCAGGAGTTGCGCTCGATGCGCCTGCCATTGCGCTGGCGTGGTGATCTTGGACCCGTTGCTCCTGGCAAGAACATCCGGCAAACCTGCCGGCAACGCAGGCTGGGAAAGAATTGATTGCGCGGAGCAGGCCACGGTCAGCAGCAGGAGCAGAGGCAACAAAAGAACGGCCGCGGAAGAATCGGCGGAGAGGCGATTCCGAGCGCTACATCTGTGACAGTGAATCCGGTGCATGGAGCGGCTCCTGGGTTGGACTATTCCGTTACTGGACCTTTCCGCGAGGGCGGAGGCGATTCAATTCAATGGCGCACGCAACGGCATTGCGGGCGGCGAACTTCAGGTTGTCGGCGACAATCCACAGCCAGAACCGGCTTGTCTGCTGCGCTGCCGGTTCTGGCTTAGCCGCGCTTTTCACGGTTGTCTTGGGAGAAACACCGGACTCTTCCGCAAGCTCGAACACGGGTTGCACTAGGATCTGCGCTTCCTCCTCTTCGACAGCCTGTACGTTCCCCGGAAATGCGCTGGCATCGGCGACAATATGGACGTGTGAACCAGCCAGCGCCTCCGCCAGCGCCGTGGCCGCGACAGGATGCGAAAATTCGACCGCAACCGACAGTGCATATCCATGAAAAACCGGGACCTGGATGACCTGCAACGCGAGTGATGACGCGGGGACAAGAGCGATCTTCGCATAGTGGCGCCGGATCTTGCCGGCGGCGCTGGCCAGAACAGCTTGCCCCGCGACACCGAACGAAACCGCCAGCGTAAAAGCGGTCTGCCCGCCAAACACTTCGGTCGGCAACGGTTGGAACGACAGCAGGTTGGCGGTTTGTTGATGCAATTCCTCCAGCGCGGCATGGCCATACTCAGAGGCCGGTTGCAGCAGGGTCGCCCAAATACCGTGTAAGGGGGCAACCCGCTGGCTGCGCGCGGCCAGCATCGCCAGCAACACCGCTACCGGATGAGCGGAAACTACGGCTCGCGTATGCAGGTCGGGTGCCGGCAACTTTGGCGCCACATGTTTTGGCGACGCGTCGGAGGCAGGCCGCTCGGCAACCCACGGTGCGCGCACCAGCATTCCGGGGGACTTCTCCAGTTCCCCACTTAAATCGACAAGGCAAGACCCGGCCTGCAAAGCCTGCCGCGCATATTTTTTCGTGAGAGCTGGATCGCCTGCAAAAAAAGTGAAGTCGCAACCTTCGAAGGAATCTGATTCGATTCGCTGAATCAACGTCATCTCATCGTCGACCGCTGCCAGTTTTCCCTGGCCATCTTCATCGTCGAGCAAGCGGAGGTCCGCGGAGGCGAAGGCGGATACTGCCAACTCATCGCTGAGAGCCTTGCCGAGCAAGGTGCCGGCGCCCACCAACGCAATTCTTAACGATTTTTCTGACATGGAACCTCTGCCTGTTTCATCCCTGAAGCTTTTCCGCGCGCATCGAAGCAGACTACGCTTTATGTGCCGAAGGACCGGACATGGTGCCATCCGGCTTCCTGGTGCGGCGACGCCGAAGCGACCAGGAGTATGCCGCCCGGGCCAGCAGTCCGGAGAACATATAGCCCATCGCAATCATAAAGAGCAAAACCTGGGAAAAGAGCAGGAGTACCGAAACAACCGCCCCAATCAGGACCAATAGTTGAAATGGATGGCGACCGGTGAGAGTGATTTCCTTGCCACTCCAGAAACGCCACGTACTGACCATGAGAAAACCGACCAGCCCGATCAGAACAATCCAGACGATGGCGACCGTACCGCTGAACACCGGCGTACCCAGAAAATAATGAACGCAGGCGGCGATCACGCCGGCGGCGGCGGGGATCGGCATGCCCACGAAATATTTTCGATCCGGACGCCCTGGATTTTTCGGCTGCGCATCGGCGCTGGTATTGAAGCGGGCCAGGCGACAGGCGCCGCAGATCAAGAACAGAAAGCAGACGACGGCGCCGATCTGCATCAATTGATGGCGCAGCACGGGGTCCATCGTCGGCGGCAACATGCGAAAGCCCCAGGTGTAGGCGAGAATGCTGGGGGCAACGCCAAAGGTAATCACATCGGCCAGAGAGTCCAGTTCCCGGCCAAAATCGCTCGCGGTATTCGTCATTCTGGCAATGCGGCCGTCCAACCCATCGAACGGTATGGCCAGACCGATTACAAGAGCGGCATTGTCGAAGTGATGCGGTTCGAGGGGAGAACCTTGCAAGCTCTGCACGATCGCATAGAACCCCGCGGCGATGGTACCGGCCGTGAACAACGAAGGCAGAATATACATGCCGCGTCGCGCCGGTCTCTGCTTGCGGCCACGAGGCTCACTCATCGCACGGGCTCCGACACCAAACCGAACGGAGATGCCTCGGAGGACACAACTGCCATCAACTCTTCCTCCACGTCGCTGGATGGCATGATGGCGAGGATGGATGCGCCTCCTCGAACCTGGTGGCCGATGCCGACCTGAAGCTCGCAGGAAAGAGGAAACACGACATCGACGCGGGAGCCGAATTTAATGAGTCCCACACGCTCACCGCGATGCACCCAATCGCCGAGCTGCTTTTGAAACACAATGCGGCGCGCCAGTAGGCCGGCAATCTGGGTAAAGGCCACGGTACACAACTCACCGGCGACTTCCACGTAGTTACGTTCATTCTGCGTGGCCGAGTCCGGATTCATCGCGTTTAGAAATTTGCCTTTTTGATAGGCGATGTGCTGGATATTTCCGGCGATGGGAGCACGATTCACGTGGACATTGAAGACATTCAGGAAAATGCTGATGCGTCGCTGCGGGCCGGCTGCCGTTTGGACGGTTTCAATGGCTGTAACTTTGCCGTCGGCTGGGGAGACGATCAGGCCAGGAGCTTCCGGTATGTCGCGGTGAGGATCGCGGAAAAACCACAGGAAAAACGCAGCCAGAAGGATTGGAATTGCTGTGAGCAACATCGAATGCGTGGCGACCCAGACCAGGACACCAACCGCTCCAAAAACCGATCCGTAAGAATATCCGTCGCGAACCATTTCGTAGAACAGATTATACGGTTCGCCGCGACAATCCTAGCGGGCAGACTTCCGCAACTTCCACTGCGGCGCTTTCCGCGATCCATTCAGGCAATCACGAGGTCGATCGTGAGAGACGCGCGTACCCCTCCATCTCATCTTTCAGCTTCAATTTCAGCTTTTTCAATCGCGCGGCCTCTATCTGCTCGCTTTCGCTCAGATAGGGATGGGCTAGTATTGCTTCCAATTTGCGGGAGTATTGCCGATGTTCTTCGACCAGGCGGCCCAAGGGATTGGCTCCAGAGTGAGAAGCCTCGACGGAAGTTTCCATAGGGAAGCACCTCCTAATTCCGTATTGACAGTCAAAGTATCACGTGGGTCAGCCCGAATGCAACGGGGGTTTTCAACAGGGGAAATTTTGATCGCGTCAGGCAACAGGGCCCAGAAGCTTCCGCATCTGGAGCGCGGGTTCCACAGGCTCGCTGTAGTAGCCCGGCCGGCGTCCGGCAATCGAAAACCCGGCTCGTTCATACAGCGCTATCGCGCCGCGGTTGGAGGCCCGTACTTCCAGCCAGATACTTGAGCCCGAGTGGGCACGACACCAGAGCAGGCTGGCAGACAATAGCCGCGTCCCAATTCCCTGCTTGCGCCATGATTCCGCGACGACCATGTTGTCCAAAGCGCATTCCCCAGCACCTGGAACCGCAGAGAGAGCAGCGAAGCCAACAACCCGCTCCCGCGCTGCACGGGCATTTTCAGAGGAAATGACCAAAGATCCAATTGGCTCTGTCTGCACGCAGGCGATGAAGAGCACTTTCGCCTGGATGTCAGAATGGGCCGCTTCAAGCGCCAAGTATTCTCGGTACGCAG
>JAJZIF010000125.1 GCA_021810735.1 Acidobacteriota bacterium | reverse complement strand
TTGCCACTTCAATCTGTCGATGCACCACAGGAATGCGGTGAGGGTCTTGCCAGTCCCGGTGGGCGCAAGGATCAGAGTCGATTCGCCTCTGGCAATGGCAGGCCAGCCCAGCCGCTGTGGGGCGGTTGGCTGCTCGAAAACCGCGCGCAGCCACGAAGCCGTCATGGAATGAAACAGCGAAAGAGGATCGACAACGTCCGGGGAGGGAACTGGCCTCTGGCGCTCCTTGAGCGCAGATTTGTCTTTCGTGGAGTTTTTCGTGCCGCGCTTTTGGGTGGCTGATTTCGATTTCGCAACGGATTGGCCCCCTTCCTGAGGATATCTTGCGGGGGCTCATGTACCCGTGCGCATTGGATGCGACGTGCGGCTTGTATGCATCCTGCGAGTTACGGAACTGGAAAAGTCTCGGCTCGTGGAAATCATGTTCTTCCAGCAGCGCAGATTGTCGGTCTCTTCGGCACCGCAGGCTGGGTATTGTTCGTAGGGCACATGGCTATGCGAGACGAAGCTTTTGAGGTATGGTTAGTACGGTCTAAAAACATACGCGCCACGTGACTTCTATGCTGCAACACCGACAGCCATTCGTCGGATACTTGCGACGGGATTGCTTGTGCGGGTTTGCAACCAGAGGCATATTTCAAATGGAGAGGAATCATTGTGAATAACTTGAATCGTCGGACTTTTCTTAAGACTGTGGGGCTGGCTACGGCAGAAACTCTTGTCGGAAGCAACCTGCACGTGCTGGCAGAGACTCAAAGCGAGGCGGCCACGCCGGCTGCGGCAAACGATCATATTCAATTTGCGCTGATCGGCGCGGGCATTCGCGGCCAGGGCATTACGAAAGTCGCTGTCCAGGTTCCGGGAACCAAGCTGGTTGCCGTGTCGGACACCTACCAGGGACGGCGCGACCATGCCAAAGAACTGTGGGGCAATGACATCTTTACCACAGTGGATTACAAGGAGATTCTCGCGCGTAAAGATATCGATGCTGTTGTGATTGCAACGCCGGACCATTGGCATAAGCAGATTGCCGTGGATGCGATGCATGCCGGCAAAGACGTCTATTGCGAAAAACCGATGATTCATCTGTATTCCGATGGCCCGGAGATGATCGAAGCTGCACGCAGCACCAATCGCATCCTTCAGATTGGCAGCCAGCGCGTTAGTAACGTGGTCTACATCAAGGCGAAGGAGCTTCTGGCCGCGGGAGCCATCGGCCAATTGAACATGGTGACCGCATGGTGGGACCGCAACTCCGCCATTGGAGCATGGGACTATACGGTCCCGCTCGATGCCTCGACCGAGACGTGCGACTGGCCACAATTTCTTGGGACGGCTCCCAGGATTCCGTTCAATGCGGAGCAGTTCTTCCAATGGCGCAAGTGGAAGGCATATGGATCGGGCGTCGCAGGCGATCTATTTGTCCACCTGTTCAGCGGAACCCACTTTGTGACAGGAGTGCATGGGCCCACGCGCGCCATGGCAACGGGCGGACTGCGCTACTGGAAGGACGGACGGAACGTGCCGGACGTGATGGTGGCGCTGTTCGATTATCCGGAGGGTTTCAACCTTAGTCTGCGCGTAAATTTTGTGAATGGAGGCGCGGAGAGCGAGGGTCTGATTTTCACCGGGTCCGAGGGGACCATGGAAATCACTGGCAACGGCGTCAACGTCAGCCGCGTACCACGCGAGACAGAGCCTGGTTACACCATCGACACGTTCACGGTCGCCATGCAGAAGCAGATTCTGGAGCAATATCGCCAGAAGTATCCAGTGACTCATCCGACAGGACCGCCGCTGATGAGTTTCGAACGGTATGCGGCGCCAAAAAACTACGATGACGTTTACAGTCACTTCAACAATTTCTTCAATTCCGTTCGCAACCGTCAGCCAGTGATTGAGGATGCAGTGTTCGGATATCGCGCCGCGGGTGCAGCGTTGTTGAGCAATCGCAGCTACTACAGTGGCAAAATCGAGCACTGGGACCCGGAAACGATGAAGTTGGTGTCGTAGGGTAGCCATCGGATCGAAAACAGATATGTAAGGAGAAATAGTATGAATCGTTTCGTACGCTCGACGATGTTGGCTGTCATGGCTCTGGTTCTTGGCTCTGGAAGCTTTGCCATCGCACAGAAAGTAGAGACCCCGCGCCTGACGACTCCTGGCAACGGGCCCTACGGTGTTCCACAAGCAACCTTCCTGGCCCATCGGCTGGGTACCGATCATGCCGAAGGCATCACAACCATGGACATGAATGGGGATGGCCGCCTGGATATTTTAAGCGGTGCCTACTGGTATGAAAACCCGGGCCCGCAGGGCGGCGAGTGGAAGCGGCATCAGTATCGCACGGTTGGCATTCACGATGAATTTGTGTCGGACGCCGGCGAATGGACCATCGATGTCAATCACGACGGTGCGCCGGATGTTGTCACCTATGGATGGATATCCAACGGCGTGTGGTGGTACGAGAATCCGAAGAAGGCGAACGTCCTGTGGAAGCGCCACTTCATTACCAACAGCTATGACACGGAGGGCGGATGGATGGCCGATATCAACGGGGATGGCAAGCCTGACCTGGTACTGGCGCACTACAACCACTCCGGCGTCTTATGGATCGATTTCTCCGGCGCCAAGCCAATCGTGCATCATCTAGGCGAAGACCACAGCCGCGACAGAGATGTTGGGAACCCCAACGGAATTGTTCATCGAGTTGCGTCCAACAGCAAGGCGGAAGATGGTCATGGTATCGGCGTTGCCGATATCAACGGCGACGGAAAAGCCGATGTTCTGACGCCGTACGGATGGTTTGAAAATATCGACGCGAACCACGACCAATGGAAATGGCATCCCGATTGGAACCTGGGAGACGCTGGATTTCCGATCATCGGCTATGACGTCAATAACGACGGCAAAATGGACATCATCTATGGGCAGGGCCATAGCTACGGCGTGTACTGGCTGGAACAGCAGGGAAGCGGCGCGGACCGGCACTGGGTCCGGCATACCATCGACGAGTCCTTCTCGCAGAGCCACGCGTTGAAAATGGTCGATCTCGACGGAGATGGCCAGCCGGAGCTGTTGATAGGCAAGCGATACCGCGGGCACTCGGGACATGACCCGGGCTCCTACGACCCGCTGGTGATCTACTACTACAAGATCGACCGCAAGACGGCCAAGTTCACCCGCTATGCCATCTCTGTGAACGGCACCGCAGGCGCCGGAACACAATTTGTCACTACAGACTTCGATGGAGACGGCGACATCGACATTGCGACTGCCGGCAAGAGCGGTGTGCACTACTTTGAAAACCTGATGGTCAATCAAGTTCCCAGCGCACAACGGGAGAAGGAAATCATACTCAATAAGGATTGGCCTTTCCCAGGAGAGGGCACGGAAGTTCCGCAAGAGAACGGTCCGAAGTAAAAGTACAGTCAATGAATCGACGAGACGGACGGAGGGGCTGCTCACACTACACGAGTGAACAGCCCCTCCGCGTAAGAAGTACCGGATCAAGGTATGGTGCATCTATTCCTGAAGATCGGTTCATCGTAAGAACATGCCAACACAAACTCTGCAACAGATCGTCCAACAATGCGCGCGGGAAACGGGTTTTCACCTCGGCGCGATTGCTCCCGCCGGGCCCAGCGGTTCGACCACAGGCACTGCGCCGGGCGATGGCGAGAATTCCGAGCCGCAAATAGAACAAACATTTCCGGAGCTGGCGACCTTCGCCCAGTGGGTTGCAGAGGGTCGCGCAGGAGAGATGGAATACCTGAAGCGGCGGGATGCAGAGGGTCGTCTGCTGCGGTCGTCCGTGCTGGTGCCTTTTCCCTGGGCGCGTTCGGTCATCGTCTGCGCAGTGAATTACAACAGCGACCAGCCATATTCCATCGAACATAAGGCCGAATGGGCGAAGGAAAACACGGGCTGGATTGCGCGGTATGCATGGTCTGGACGTTCGCAGAATACTGCGGCGGAGCAGGGGCCGGCCTCTACGCAGAACAGCGCCGGCGCTGCGTTGCCACAACTCGCTCCTACGGATTATCACTCCGTGATGCGGACGCGGCTTGAAACCCTATGTGCTGCCCTCAAGTTCAAGCTGGGAGAATTTGAATCGCGCTGTTTTGTCGATACCGGACCGCTGGTGGAACGGGTGTATGCCAAATACGCCGGGCTGGGATGGCAGGGGAAGAACACATGTCTCATTCACGAATCGCTGGGTTCGTGGTTCTTCCTGGGCGTCATTCTTACTTCGCTTGAATTGGGACGAGACGAGAGGGTGCAGCCGATGCCGGACCGCTGCGGCAGCTGCACGCGGTGTATCGATGCGTGTCCGACAGCGGCGCTGGTACCGTACAGGATGGACGCTTCGCGGTGCATTGCGTACCTCACGATTGAGAAACGCGGAGCCATTCCGGAAGACCTGGAAGCCAAGATGGGGAGAAATGTTTTTGGCTGCGATATCTGCCAGGAGGTCTGCCCATGGAATCGTCGCGCGCCGGTAACAGACTGGCCTGAGCTGCAGCCGCGACCGGAACTGGTCAATCCCGCGCTGGATTGGCTGGCAGCTTTGAACAACGACGAGTACCGCCAGATATTTCGCGGCTCCCCAGTCGAGCGCGCGAAGCATTGTGGCTTGCAGCGCAATGTAGGAATTGCGCAGAACAATGCGAAGCGTGAAACCGCTGTGGATCCCGCCCGAATGAATCCGGACATCGCAGCGAACGAAATCCTATCGCATCCGGAAGGTCACCGACCAAACCAAAGATGATGCAAGCGACTCCATTTCCTTCTGTCGGGACAACGGCGACGTCAGTGGCAACCTAAATTCACGATGGCTGATTGCGGACGACGTTGGTCGCGTTGAGCCCTTTCGGACCCTGCTGACATTCAAAATCAACCGCGTCGCCTTCGTTCAATGTTTTGAATCCATTTTCCTGAATAGCGGAAAAATGTACGAAGACATCTTCGCCTGTAGAGCGCTGAATGAACCCGTAGCCTTTGGCGCCGCTAAACCACTTCACCACACCATGTTCTGTCACAAATACGTCCTTTCGTTCGTGCTCTTCGGTCAGGCGCCTACAGGGGAAACGATGGATGGAGGCGAGCCTTGCGCCCAGATTTGCCCAGTGTTCCCAGCAGCATTCCCCAGTGCCGCGGATCGTCTCCAGTCGAAGAACCTTCCATGCTCAGTTGGAGAGAGAATCTGGCATTGTTATGGCAGGAAATGTCACGAAACGCAAGAGAAATCTTTTGCAAGCAGTTGATTTGATTGAGTCCGCTGCTGAATCGCGGCAGAATGAACCAACCAAGATACCCCCGCCGCTGCCGCTCGCACCCCATCATGGACAAGCTATAGTCAAACCAGCAGGTGTAACTCGAGGGTCGATGTTATACGCCTGCCATGTCTACGAATGCTGACGATACGGCCACAATCCGATTCCTCCGACTCCATCGCCATTCAGCTTGAAAAAGAGGTCCAAGAGTCGCACCTGATGTCCCTGGCTCGCTACCTTTCGCGGACCGCGGTGCATACCTACGCCTTCAGCGTGGCGGCGAATGCCATCCTGTCGCTGTTTCCGTTTATCGTATTGATGCTGACGATTGCGCATCGCTTTCTGCACTCGCCGCAAATGGTCGAAGTGATTGCTAGTATGTTGCATGCGCTGCTCCCTACGGGGCAGGACTTCGTCGTACGCAACATGGTGTTTCTTGTGTACTCGCAGAAGCGTGTCGCTGTGGTATCGGTCTTGATGCTGCTGGTTTCATCGACCGGTGTCTTTCTGCCGCTGGAAGTGGCGCTCAACCAGGTGTGGGGTGTCGCGGAGAACCGTTCGTACTGGCGAAATCAGTTGATTTCCTTCAGCCTCGCCTTTATGGTCGGCATTCTATCTTTACTCTCGATCGCCATATCGGCGTCGCACGAAACGCTGCTGGAGATGATGTTTTTTGGCCATACAACCAGTCCGGCATTTCATTTTTTGCAGCGGACACTTCTCAAGATCCTCGGTGTGATCGCCAGCATCTCGATCTTTTTTTTCATTTATTGGATCCTGCCCAACCGCCGTATCCGGGCCATGTCGGTATTGCCGGCCGCTATCATTACCGGGTTATCGTGGGAAGGCGCGAAGCTGGCCTATATCGCGGTGCTGCCGTGGCTGGATTTGAAATCGGTCTACGGACCTTTTTCGATTTCGGTTGGGTTAATGTTATGGGCCTTTATCTCCGGGCTGATTCTGCTTGCCGGAGCGCATTTTTCGGCCTACCGGTTTTTCCGAAAACAAACCGCGATGGAGAAGAAAAAGGCGACGGCGGAATCGCCTCCACCTCCAGAAGAATTGACGACAGCGTAGAGCGGTTGCAAGCCAGATGTATGCGACGGGATTGAATATCGCGCAACTGCTCGGTCAGACAAGCCGGACCGTGGGATTTCTAGGCAGACGCCGGGAACTGTGTCGGCGCCGAGGTGAGGATGAGCTTGAAGGTTGCTACACTCGGTCTATCACGATGGGTCACGAGAGATGCGCCGGATGAAATGGATACGATCGCTGGAAGAGCGGGCAGGCGCAATGTTGCGTCAACTGCCGATGCGGAAGGAAAAGCGCGGCCTCGCTTTCTGGTCGCTGGTGACGGCAATCGTTTTGTTCCTGTTGCGCTGGGTGCCCGGCGTTGGCAGGCACATTGGTTTTTCTCCCTGGGCCGCGCTTCTGGTTTCGATATTTGCGAGTCTGCCTGCGCTGTTCCGATGGATGCGCTGGCGGTTGCTCTGGAAGCTTCGCAATCGGCTATTTGTCACCTATGTGTTGATCGGGCTTACGCCCGTCGTGCTCTTAGGCATGTTGTCCGGGATCGCCGCATACGTACTGTTGGGCCAATTCGCCAACTTCGCAGCAACCTCTGTCATTCACGCGGAACAGGTCGGTCTGGCTGCCAACACCGACGTCCTGGCGCTTCACTTTCAACAGGAACTGATGACGCAGATCAGCGCCAGCAGGCACTCCCAGGCTGTTAGCGTCCCGCCCATGCTCCCCTCGGAAGCCGCCAGAATTAACCGCATTCCCGGTCTGGAAGTTGGCGTGTACCTGGATGGCAAATTGCAACGGCTCAACTTGCCACCGGGCCATGCTCTCACCAGAATATCGACGCCGCCTTCCTGGGTCCATAGCAACTTCATGGGATTGATTTTGCGAGACAATCGCGTCTATTTCAGCGCGATTTCGCGGAAGCCTGTTGGCGCGCATACCATAGTTGTCATCACTGGAGTGCGTCTCGATCCGCAATTTCTACGCCAGGTTGCCAATGGACTGGGCAGCATGACCGTGTGGCCACATGTTCATCTCCAGTCAAACCTTCGGGTTGCGGAGCAAAATCCGCGGTTTCATACCAGCACCGATTCTACCGAACGGACAAATGCGAATGCCGCGTCAGGCGATGCCGTCAATCTTGCTCCGATCATCGAGAATGAGGGACGAGACTCGGGAAAAGTGACTGGGGGGGTATTGCCAAAAGCAGAAAACATTTTCGACTTGCCCATCAATTTTCCGACCACGCTCGATACCAGTGACTGGTCGACCGGCAACCTGACCAGGGTCGTCGCTCAGGTTACTTCGCGCCCGTCCCTTTTGTATCGGCGATTATTTCAACAGTCGCTGTTGATTGGGGGAGGGATTCGAATTGCCCTGATTTCGACGGCAATCGTATTTGCATTGCTCGAACTGCTGGCAATTTTTCTGGCCAGCCGGCTCAGCCGAACAATTACGCACTCTGTCTCGGACCTCTATCACGCCACGCGGGAGGTAGATCAGGGACGTCTGAACTATCGCATTCCAGTGTCGCGCCAGGACCAGTTGGCTGCCCTCAGCCGTTCCTTCAATACCATGTCCGAATCACTGGTGCGATTGCTGGAGCAGCAGAAGGAAAAAGAGCGCATGGAAGGGGAGCTGGAAATTGCGCAAGAAGTGCAGTCCAACCTGTTCCCCTCTGCCGATCTGCAGCTGGGTGGGCTGGAGTTGCATGGTCTGTGCCGGCCAGCGCGCAGCGTAAGCGGCGACTATTATGACTTTCTCGTCTTAGGCGACCACGCTCTTTGCATGGCCATCGGGGACATTAGCGGGAAGGGAATTTCCGCGGCACTGCTGATGGCTGGGCTGCATTCGGCTGTGCGCGCGTTCAGTCTCGGCGGCAATGAAATGTTGGTGAGGAATCCTGTGGAATCCACCGAGGAAGGACGCCCGGATATCGCTTCGACTGAGATTTTTCAATCTCCCGCGAGCCTGATGCGGCTCTTGAATCTGCATTTATACAGCAGTACGCAGCCGGAAAAATACGCGACACTTTTTCTCGCCAACTACGATGTGGCTTCTCGCGTGCTTCGCTACTCCAACGGAGGCCAGTTGCCGCCCCTGGTGTTGCGAGCCGATGGGTCCGTGCTACGGCTCGATCGCGGCGGGACCGTTGTCGGCTTATTGGACGACATGCAATACGAAGAGGGATCTGTCACGCTTCAATCCGGCGACCTTCTCGTCGCCTACAGCGATGGCGTCACCGAGCCGGAAAACGAATTCGGGGATTTTGGCGAGGCGCGCATGGTGGAGTTGGTACGCCGCAATCGCCATCTGCCTCTGCCGGAAATTACGGAGCACATCATGCAGGCCATCAAAGACTGGATTGGCGCTGAAGAACAACCCGACGACATCACACTTGTGCTGGCCCGGCAGAGTTAGATCGCGGTTAGGGGATATCTTCAGGCGTGGCTAGAGCGAATGATGCGACGGCACGAGAAAGGCCTTGACGGCGATATCGTTCGGCTGTTTGCCCGCCGGGAACATGGTGAGCAGGGCGTGGGTCGGCGTTCGGGGGAGGATAACCGCG
>JAJZIF010000124.1 GCA_021810735.1 Acidobacteriota bacterium | reverse complement strand
TGCTCCGGAGAGTTCATGTTGGCCGCGCCAACAACTTCGCCGGTCTCCCGCGCCGCCTCCTCGCAAAGGCTCGCCACGTCCGCTGCCGGCATGCCGAGAATTGCAGCCATGGCGCCCATGCCCGCGGGAACCGCGGCCTGCATGTAGCGGCCGCGATTGCGAACCGTGCGCACCGCATCGGCAAAGGAAAACGTCTCCGCCGCCACATGCGCCGCGTATTCTCCCAAGGAGTGGCCGGCCGCAGCCTCGCAAGTCACTCCACGCGCCACCAGCACGCGCAACGCGGCAACGGAAACCGTCAGGATCGCGGGCTGGGTATGCTCCGTCAGCTTCAACTGGTCTTCCGGGCCCTCGAAGCAGAGCCGCGAAATCGCAAAGCCCAGCGCCTCGTCCGCTTCTTCAAAAACCGCACGGGCCTCCGGAAATTGCTCCTGCAATTCCCGCCCCATGCCGACGGTCTGGGAGCCTTGGCCGGGAAACAGGAATGCCACTTTCATCTGTGCTGCGGGTCTCGCCGATTCGGTGACCATAACAAAGACCTATTCAAGCGAACAAATCCAGCGAATGCAAGGGGCAATCGCGTATGCCTGTCAACCAGGAGATAGCTCATTTGCGAATGCCTTTGCGCAGCGCCCAGAGCCAGACGGAAATCCCGAACCACAACATCGTCGCCGTCCCCAGGGCCACGGCCGTGGACTGCGCCGGCAGCATCTTCCAGAGATAGCCCCCAAACACAATCAGCCCCAGGCTCCCGATCGCCGCGCCCGCCGCATCCACGCTGGCAAGCACGCGCCCACGGCGGGTGCCGTGCATTCCAGCTCGTTCCTTTTTTTCGCGCTCGCATTTTTCAATCAGCGTTGCGCTGGCCGGAAAAATCGCCGGAAATGCAAGAAACAGACCCGCAACCGTGAACCCGAATTTCTTCGCGATCAGTCCGGTCGCCACCGTGATGATGCCGCCGAAAAGAAATCGTATGCCGTAGTCATACCAGTGGCTCTGGCGGACGGAAGAAAGCCCTGCGCTGATTTTCATCGCCGCCCTATCGCAGCCATGCGAACCATAGCCCCAATGCTGCGGCGAACCACACCACCATCAGTAACGAAGTGGTCCGCAACGCGGAAATGTTCTTCTTCATCATCAGCCAGCTTACGCAGGAGGCATAAACGAAAAACGCGATCGCCCCTGCCATCATCGAGTGCGTCTCGACGATCGCATCGTGCTTGCCCGTGGTCGCGATGGTCAGCGTCAGGGTCGCCAACGCGATGGACGGCGCCGCCCCGAACAGGCCCGCAAAGCTCTTCGGACGAAAAATGTCCCCGATAAAAGCGAAGCCGGAAACAAACGCCCCGCCAATCAGGAATCGCAGCAGGATTTCTTTCAACGCCAGCAGACCCTCTCATGGACATTACCACGCATCGTCGATGGGATTCCGGCCCGGAAGCTTGCCGCCAGGGAATGGCTATTTCCGCTCGCCCGCATGGGCCAGGCCGGGATCGGCCTTGTAGAGTTCCTGGAGGAACTGCTGGTACTCACGCCTGCCGCGCTTAAGCTTGCTGGAATCCACGTCCTTGTAATACTGGCTGATGTAGTTGAACGCATACGCCGCATACCAAGGAATTTCCTTGTCCGGGTGCTTCGAGTTAATCACAGGATTGTTGACTGGCTTACCTTGCGCCACCGCCCATGCAAACGGGGCTTCGCGAATATCGTAGCCTGCCAGATACATCTGGCGGATGCCGATGCGGAGGGCCAGCATAGTTTCCATGTAGCCAATTCCGGTGGATGGCATCCCGTAGTTTCCAAGTCCAGGTTTCATCTCGGCGACCGCAATAAACTGCAGCCGTTGCACGACGGATTGCACCGCAGTTGATAGAGCGAAAGCGAGCTGAGCTTTGTTTTGTAACCTATTCAGGAATGTCTCGGGTATGAGAATCATTCCATCCGGCATCTCAACGATTCCGTCAATCAACTTATGGTCAGTGGGAAGCATAAAAGGGCTGCGTATGCCCCTCCTCCACTCCGATGAAGATACCTGGCTTATTTTGCCGTCAATTTGAACAAATCCGTTCTTGCTAGCATTGCGGAATTGGCGAACTACATAGAAGCGGAATTTGATCTTTTGCTCATTGGTATCGTCCATAACCCTTTGGTAACGTGGGATGAGATCAGTTCCGATTCCTCGCACGTACTCTTGGATTGTGCGATTGGGAATGATTTCGATTGCGTTCCCAGCGCCGTAAGAGATTCGACCTGGGGTGTGTGCTTCATAGTTGGGCTCGATTACCTGGGGTTCGGTTACGCCTAGGCTTGCCATTGATGACTTCAGGGATGCGACGGAAACAATATCCAGCCTATCCGCGACCATACGCCCATTAGCCCGTTGCTTTCCCCTATACGCAACAAACTTCCCCGCTACCAGACTATCCGTTGCTGGGAAGGTGAGAGGCGTTCGATTGGGCAGCCGAGGGAACACCGGTATGTTCCCAGAATTATCTGTTGCTATCCGCACCATGGATGCAGAACTAATGCTTCGAGCCCCCATGCTCAGAGCGGTGGCCTTCGTCGCTAGCAGCGGGAACCCGTTGATCCAGAGGTTCACGGCGGCCCCGTTCTTTGACGCAATTCCTTCAGGAGATTCCTGAAGGAAGGAACCGCCTGCAAATTTGCCGTTGAGCGGTCCGCCGCTCAACGAACTTAGCTTTCTGAGCCACGGTTTTCGCTGTGCCCGCAGTGGGCCCCAGCCTGCTTGTTGCACTTCGGCGACCGTCCACGGATCGTTAATTTCTATTGTGTGTGCCTCGAGAATTCCCGTTTCCCCCGGCGTACCCCGCACGTGAACATAAGTTCCGATTACCAGAGGGAGACTGGCGCATGGTGAACTCTCTTTCCGAATCTTTACATCGTGAGTCCTGGCCGCATAGGTCGTGTCATAGGTCGAACATTCAGTCGCACGGTGCATCTGAACGGCGAGGCTTCCGATGTGTAAGATTCCTCCAATTATTTGGGTGAGGAATCCATCTACGGAAACGGACTGAGGCGGCTGAGCCAATAGAAACGAGGGCACGGTTATGCTCACCATGCAAACACTTGTCAAAATGCGAACGCAAACCCTGTTCAAGAGAACCTCTAATTGGAGCCTAGATGATCCGGTTAGCAGCGCTCTTTTGCCAGGCCTCGGCTACAAAGCATGCGTGCTCGCTTAACTTCCTCACAGTGAGGCTTTCAATCTTGATCTGGTCGTTACTGGTTCTTTAGCTCGCGTAGCGAGAGGTTTTGATTGGGTATTCCGATTGGTGCCGCCTCCAAGCCACCGAGATCGATTGGTCTTGGCAGAAGACTTCCAGAGAACTGTCCCAAACCGAGGGCAACAAACCTCCCACATAGCTGCGAATACATTGCAGCAAAGATATCACCAACTCCTTGATTGGCAGTCCCACTCATCCGTCCCATAGATTCAACGCACGAGCCTTTGTTTGTCCTTGGAAACATCTCTATTCCTTCGCTTTCGGCTGCGGCAAGCTGGGGTCGGCCTTGTAGAGTTCCTGGAGGAATTGCTGATATTCACGCCTGCCGCGCTTCAGCTTGCTGTAGTCCACGTCCTTGTAATACTGGCTGATGTAGTTGAACGCATACGCCGCGTACCAAGGAATTTCCTTGTCCGGGTGCTTCGAGTTAATCACAGGATTGCTCACCGGCTCTCCCTGCGCCACCGCCCACGCAAACGGCGCTTCGCGGATGTCATAGCCAGCCAGGTACATCTGACGTATACCGATGCGTAGTTTTTGCTCAGTTTGCCATAACAAGAAGGAATGAGTATATACCCGCTGTCCTTCACCCGCCCTAGCGGCCATAACGTATGGCCATGCTATGTAAGATTGCTTTTGCAACACCGACGTGATGGCATACGATAGTAGAGTGGCTACTTGCGCCTTATTATCTAGGCTAGCCAGTGTCGTATCTGGCACAAGAATAATTCCGTTCGGCATCGCAACGACAACATTCATATAATCCGGTCCACCAACATTTATTAGACCGAGGTAAGCATTTAACGTAGATCCAAAGTTATGGACAACGTAGAAATGGAAGTCGACTTTCGTCAGATTTGCATCCGGCAAATTCCTCTGATACTGAGGAACCATATTCGTTCCAAGCTTGGATACCCACTCTTGCAATTGAATAGCGGGAATAATCTCGACGGTTTTCGTTCTACTTAAGTACATCGGCTTAAAGGTGATACCGCCAGGGATTCCCCGCGCATAATTAGGGGGTCTGATCACTGCCGCGTACTTATTAAGATACTTCTCCTCTTTGGACTCGACCTGATTAGGCCCGAGCCGGAGTTGGCTAGCGTTGAGGGATCCATCCGCCAAACGCATCGCATGATAGGTAGAGCAGGTATTTTCCCTCAGCAGATCGGCAGAAAAATGCGGAACTGTAGATGTGTGATGCAAGTGAGAATGGGTAATATACAGAATTAAAGTTCTGAGGGGAATCCAATAACGAAGGACCGTAGTGGCCGGGGCAGCGAGAAAGTCTGTCTGCGGAGTCACACTCAACGGATACCCATCCAGCCAGAGAATACCATTCCAACCCTGAGTACTGGGCCACACCTTCGGCGCTTCCTCAAGTACTGCTCCGCTGGTGAGTACTTGCCTTGAGTCCTGCAAAACCAACACAATTCTCGCTGTCACAAACTGTCTGTCAGCCTGCACATTCCCAACAAGATGAACATGAGAGCCGCCCCCCAGACGCAAGCTTCTGCATGGCAGGGATGAGTGACGCATCGATTCAGAGTAGGCTGAGGAAGGGTAGTACAGCTTTCCTGTCCAAGAACCAGCTGCCCTCTTAAATGCGGGCAAGGTGACAGCCTCGCAACGGGTTGTGGGGCTGAGCACGACATGCCAAACGCCCATTTCAAATGCTGTAGCCGAGTCGATTTTAGTAACAAAACCGTCCGCGGTCGCCGCAAGCGATGGTACTGTCGCAAGGAAAATCGCTAGCAACAAGAACGACTTGCGGCAAACTGGTTTTAATCGACCTACGCTAGCCAGTACCGCGCTGCATTGGATAGGATGCTTCACGGACGCCCTACTTCAGGAGACTGTACTGCTCCACGCGATTGCTGTCCCAAGATTCCCTTGATGCTCAGATTCTGATTGGGTATTCCGATTGGCGCAGTACCCAAGCCGCCGAGATCGGTTGGGCGTGGCAGAAGACTTCCAGCGAACTGTCCCGGGCCGAGGCCCACAAACCTCCCGCATAGCTGCGAAGACTTTCCAGCAAAGATATCACCAACTCCTTGACCGGCAGTCCCACTCATTCTTCCCATAGATTGAACGCACGAGCCTTTGTTTGGTCTTGGAAACATCTCTATTCCTTTGCTTTCGGTCTCGGCAAGCTAGGATCGGCCTTGTAGAGTTCCTGGAGGAATTGCTGGTACTCCGCCCTGCCGCGCTTCAGCTTGCTGTAATCCACGTCCTTGTAATACTGGCTGATGTAGTTGAACGCATACGCCGCATACCAGGGGATTTCGTTGTCCGGGTGGTTCGAATTGATCATGGGGTTAGCTACAGGCTTGCCCTGCGCCACCGCCCACGCGAACGGCGCCTCACGAATATCGTAGCCAGCCAGATACATCTGCCGGATACCGATGCGCATCTGCTGCTCATCTTGCAAGACAGCCAAAGCATATGGGGTAAAGGAAGGGCCGGACTCTCCGCCTCCGAGATACTTTAGCGAGTCATGCCTGACGGAAGCTTGCTTCTGTAACACGGATGTGGCGGCATAGGAGAGAATAGCTGCCAATTGCGCGCTGTTGTCGATTCTTGCGAGAGTGGAATCACTTACGGCAACGAGTCCGCCGGGCATAGCAATGGCTGCGTCATCAAAGCCTGGACGCTTCATCCCATACGTCCATCCCTTGGCTATATTGATTGCGTATTGAAGCGTCGGGTCGGTGGCGTGAACGACATAGAAGCGAAAGCGAATCTTTGCCGGATCCGAGTCTGGAAGCGTCTTTTTAGATTGTGGAACGATTTCTCCACCCAGCCTCGACAGCCAGTCCTGCAATTGCTGATCTGGGAGGATGTAAAGGCGTCTCCCATGTGGCATCTCTATGCTTCCACGTCTTTTCAACTGATAGTTAGCAAGGTGGACTCTCCATAAATTCCTGTGTTTTCTTTTATTCCCTTTATCCGTTCCATCGTCATTTGCTTCGTTAGGCCACAGACAAAGCCGAGCGGCGGAGATATTTCCATTCGCAGCGCGAGCACCCTCATACATGCCCCACATGTCCGGATTGAATAAACCAGCAGGGACCGAATGGCTCTCGCAGGCGGAGCTTGGCTTAACCTGAAATCGCGGTTGGCGCGCAAATCCAACAAATCCGTAAATAAGCTTGCTACCGGCAGGGGCGGCCGACAAGGCAGTTTGGGGCACGATGCCCATTGGGTAGCCGTCTAACCACATGCTTCCCATCCAGCCCTGCGCAGTGTGGTGCACCTCTGGTGGCTCCTCGAAAATCGCTCCGCCTCTAAGTGTTCCAGGGTTTTGTTGCGTGGATAGTATCTTGCTATTCCGCACGACATATGCAACTGCATGTGTGGCTGCAAAAACACCCGTAGGTCTTTGTTCGCCTGTAAGAGCCATCCGGGTACCAACATGCACCTCCAATGCTTTGCACGGAGTTTCTGTCACACTCGCTGGAACAAGATCATCCCGAAGAATGAAATACATGTGTGCTCGAACGCCATCGTATATCTTGCGTTTGAGCACAATTGCTTCGTCAAGAGTTTCCGTCTCGCATTTTGCATCGTCGTTCAGGAGTACGTGGGTCCCTCTGACATCGAACGATGTCGCTGAGTCGATATTCGTTATGAAGCCATCCATGGTGACTGCCGCGCTACATGGAACGCCTAACGCCAGGGCAGATGATACGGCGATCATCAACCACACGTATCGAGTGTCTGGAATCCTAAGAACTTTCATTCAATCGTTAGCCCTGGAGACGAGATAGCGCTGCGCGCTGGCTGTCTCAATCTACCCTTGATGCTCAGACTCTGGTTGGGAATTCCGATGGGAGATGTTCGCACGCCGCCCAGGTCTGTTGGACGTGGCAGAAAACTTCCTTTGAATTGGGCCGGGCCGAGGGAAACAAACCTCCCGCATAGCTGCGAATACATTGCAGCAAAGATATCACCGACTCCGTAACCGGCAGTTCCCCTCATCCTTCCCATAAATTGAACGCACGAGCCTTTGCGTGGCCTTGGAAACATCTCTAATCCTTCGCTTCCGGTCGCGACAGGCTGGGATCGGCCTTGTAGAGTTCCTGGAGGAATTGCTGATACTCACGCCTGCCGCGCTTCAGCTTGCTGGAATCCACGTCCTTGTAATACTGGCTGATGTAGTTAAAGGCATACGCAGCATACCCAGGAAACTCTTGGTCTGGATGCTTCGAATCGATAACCGGATTGTTCATCTTCTTGCCTTGTGCCAGTACCCCCGCAAATGGGGCTTCGCGGATGTCGTATCCAGCTAGATACATTTGCCGTATGCCGATGCGCAAGGCTTGTTCGTTCTGCCACACACCAACCAATGCTGAATTCCGGATATCGCCGATTGCGGATGCCCGCTCCATAGGATTAGGAACGAAATATGTGGGTAAGCCATGGAATCCTTGTGCTTGAATGACGGACGTAATGGCATAGGAGAGCAAGGCAGACAACTGTGCCTGATTCTGTAGTCCTTGTAGCACTCCATCGGGTACTAGGACGGTCCCATCGGGAGAGGCGACAACTTCGCAGGCTGTTACGCCCATTGGCGGCTTAAAGTAATAAAATGCGCTTTGACGATTCCATAACAACACCTCGTATCGCGGCATGAAACCCGTCGTCTCGACAAAATAGCTGCCTAGTCGCGCAGGGAAGGACTGAACGACATAGAAGCGAAAGTTAATCTTATCGTTACCGCCCCGCTGTGGTGTCTTCCAAAAGCGAGGAACCAATTCCGTACCAAGTCCCGAGACCCACTCCTGAACCTTATGGTTCGGAATGATCGTGATGGGCTTCGCTTTTCCGTATGTGATGGTTCCAGGTAGATTGCGACTGTAGTCCGGCGGAACAATGACGGGGATAAATTGCTGGATATAGCGTTCCTCTTTAGAAACCATGTCATTTGGCCAGACCAGAATGCTGTTAGCAGTGATATGCGCTTCCCTTGCGTGGGTTGCGTGGTAGGCTGCCCATGAATTCGGGCGGACCAAAACTACAGGTACAAGTGCCTGCGCGCGGTGAGATTTAATCTTTGGCCGGATTGCCAGGGGAAAACCGAAGCTTGGCGTATTTAAGTTGGATAGAAATACAGTGTCAGATGGAGCACTGGACAGCTTAGTGGCAGGGATAATTCTCAATGGATATCCGTCAATCCACGCTACGCCTATCAAGCGGCGATCCACTGTTTGCAAATGTGGCGGCTCTTCAATCAAAGCGCCTCCATCTATCGTGCGCCGAGGTCGTATGGCGTACACAGTCATGCTTGTGGCTGCGAACCGGCCATGAGGCTCGACCTCTCCGCGCAGGTGTACGCGGGAACCAAATCCATAGGCGAGCCCGGTGCACGGAACGGCCAGCTTCTTTCCTTCGTTCCGGACGCTGAATCTTACTCGCGGTTGACCCCATCGCCCCCAGATGATTCTGAAAGGGGATGACTTTTGTGTCCAACAACGAGTCTGGCTATTGATCGCAATATGAACGGCGCCCACATCGAACTGACCTTGCCCGCGGAAAACGTACTCCATATGGCGCTCTGAGAAGATATGGAAGGAGCAGCGCAGATGGAGCGTTTACCGAGGAAGGTATACACGTACGAATTCAAGC
>JAJZIF010000123.1 GCA_021810735.1 Acidobacteriota bacterium | reverse complement strand
ATCGATTTCGCCGAAGCTGTGCTGAAGACCTTCGGCTTCGCGGAATTCAAAGTCGAGCTTTCCACCTGGGACCCGAAAGATACCACCAGCTACGTCGGCTCTCCGGAGAACTGGGCCATGGCCATCGGCTCGCTCGAACGCGTCCTCCAGCGCAGGCAAATTCCCTACAGGACCATCTCTGGCGAGGCCGCGTTCTACGGCCCCAAGATCGACATCAAGCTGGTCGATGCTCTGGGCCGCCTGTGGCAGCTATCCACCGTGCAGTTCGACTTCAATCTGCCCGCCCGCTTCGATCTCGAATACGTCGGTGAAGATGGCGAGCGCCATCAACCGGTCATGGTGCATCGCGCGTTGTTCGGCTCGGTCGAGCGCTTTTTCGGCGTACTCATCGAGCATTACGCGGGCGCGTTCCCGCTGTGGTTAGCGCCGGTACAGGTAGGATTGGTGCCAATCAGCGAAAAACACATCGAGTACGCAAAAACAGTACAGTCACAGTTACAAATAGCTGGACTGCGGGTACAACTCGACGACCGCAACGAAAAAATGAACGCAAAAATCCGCGACCTGACCATGCAGAAGATTCCCTACCTGCTCGTCATGGGCGACAAAGAAGCGTCAGCCAACGCCGTCAGCGTCCGAACCCGCGGCAAAGGCGATCAAGGCTTCATGCCGCTGGAAGAATTTATCGCAAAGGCGAAGAATCTGGTGGAAGAGAAGACGATAGAGCTATGATGCATTTTGTCATGCGTCGGAGGCAGCAATGCTAAACAATACACTTCTTACGGTCCTAATCCAATCGGGAGTTCCCCCGGCTCTGCCGGGGAGGCAGTAGAAGTTTGACATTTTCTGGAGTCCATCCAGAAACTCTTTGAGGTGAGCCGCCAAGCACACTTCAAGGAGAAACTGGATGGACGAATTCGAGAGCTTAAGCCACTCGAAGTGGGAGTGCAAGTACCACGTTGTATTTATACCGAAGTGCCGCCGGAAGGTGTTGTACGGTAGTCTTCGCCAGCATTTAGGCGAGGTGTTTCGCAAGCTAGCCGAGCAAAAGGAGTGTCGGATCGAAGAAGGACATTTGCTGGCCGATCATGTTCATATGATGATCTCGATACCGCCGAAATATGCTGTGTCGCAGGTCGTGGGATTCATGAAGGGCAAGAGCGCAATTCATTTGGCGCGAGTGTACGGAGAACGGAAGCAAAATTACGTTGGGCAGAGTTTCTGGGCGCGAGGTTACTTCGTGTCAACCGTGGGTCGAGATGAGACGACAATTCGGGAGTACATCCGCAACCAGGAGAAGGAAGATCAGAGGATCGACCAGATGAACCTATGGAAATGACCTGCCACCGTCAAGGTGGCTCAACGCAACTGGGGCCGCGTTAGCGACCCCGCTCAAGCCGCTTCGAGCGGCTCACACAATAAAGCCCCCGGCTCTGCCGGGGGATACTTACTTGTAGCCAGAGTTTTAGAGTTAGCGGAAAGGCCACGTGAAGCTATTCACGTGGCCTTTTATTTCTACATAGATGGTCGCTCTTCCGCTCCACATTCATTGAGAAATCGCATAACCGCCGTTTACCGAGGAATGCTAAGAACGGGCGCTTGCGTCTGTGCGCAAATACGTATTTCTCCCCGATCTCCAACACGGTTGTCGATAGCGTAGGTGCCAAGTCAAGGCGAATGACAGCGGAGGTCTTATTCCCGTCAGCGGTATAGGAGATCTCTAAATATTTAGGTCTTAGTTCCTCTACTGAAAGATTCATGGTTTCTGTCCCTCTTCGCACCGTAATCCTACGCTGTTGCCCTTGCCTCCGCACCTCAATGAAAGGACTATCAGCGCAATAGGAGAAGAGCAAAGGACGTGGAACAGCAAAGCGGTGTTCTGCGTCGATACCCGCATGGAAACGCGCACATCCCCCCTTTTCCTGCACTGAGGGGCTATGCGGGGAAACCTATCCCGGCCTGCTGTCTTCTCGCTGCGCCATTAACCTTTCAACCGCTATCGCACTAGATTCCTGCAAGCAGGCGACCGGGGCCGTATGGACTGTGCCACAGGTTGTGCCACAGATTTCACGTTTTGTGCCATCAGCACGCGCTAACGGATTTTTCCGGGCAAAGCAAAGCCTGCTGATTTAGCGGGCTTTAGCGGATGATAGCTGGTAGCGCTAACGGGAATCGAACCCGTGTTTTAAGATTGAGAATTCAGGCTTGAAACACGGGAGCGTTCTCAGCTATCACAACCCTAACTGCCAGTATGGCAACAACATACATGCCTTGCCCGCACGGAAGAAAATTCGCTAATTTTGTTGAAAAAAGACGGCAAAAGCGAGCCATATTTAAGGGTGCATGTCACACTTACGTCACACAAAATTTTGGGAATGTACGAAAACATAAAATCCTATGCCCCAGCATAATGACCAAAGTTTGAGAGTGTGCCACAGTTACGTCACATTTTGATCTTTTTTCCATGCAGTTACACGTATGAAGATAGACGATCTCATCTCTCGTTTTTCATCCGCTGCCAGCCCCAAGTTCGGCACTCCAATGGCACACTGAAGATGGGGGCAACATGAACTACGACCAAGACAAATTGGATGACACAGTATTGGCCCTGCTGTGCTTGACCATGTTCCCGGAAGCAGGAGGAACCAGAGCGTGGAAAGGGCACGCCTGGGAAGTGTTGGATCGGCTACACGCCAAAGGTTATATCTCTGACCCGAAGAGCAAGTCAAAGTCGGTGTGGCTGAGTGAAGAAGGCGTGAAACGAGCGCAAGAATTATTTGAGCGCAACTTCGCACATCAGCAACGCTGATGCTTCACTCCTCTTTGTTCCACGGATCAAGCAGTTTCAGCTTGATATCGTGTACGTCACTCGTATTCCGCGTAACAAGAGTCAGATCATGCACGACCGCAGTTGCGGCCAGTAGCGTATCGATGACTGGCCTCGTTCGTTGCGCGGACAATTCCCCCCATAACGTCGCTGTGGCCGCGTTGATGCCAAGAATACGGTCGGCAAAGCTGAACTCCAGCCCATCCACCCAGGACGCAATCTTTTTCGCGGCATCTGGATCGGTCCGCTTTTTGACGGCCACTCCCTTCCTCAACTCTCCGAGCGTGAGGACGCTGATGTACAGCGCGGACGGTTCAGCAGCAGACAGGAACGAGATAACGCGCACGTCTGCCAGTTTCTTGCGCGTCTCAGACAGTACGTTGGTATCGAGTAAATACTGCAGCCGTGCGCTCACAGTCTGACCTTCCGCCCGGTATCGCGGTCCCGCTTCACCTCGAAGCTGTCAACCTTTGGGCCTCCCAACAGATACTCTTTCAGGTCTGGCTTATGTGCTGTGAGGGCGCGGTAATCCGTAATCGAAAGAATGACAGCCCGTTCCGATCCATGCCGGGTGATGATCTGCGGGCCTTTACTGTTGGCCTGTTCAATCACTTCGCTCAGGCGTGTTTTTGCTTCCTGTACCTGCCAGACGGCCATATTGGATATTCACCTTTATCAACTAGAATTATAGCCGTTCTAGTCAGAATGTGAAAGGGCTGAAATTTTGTTTTCTTTGCCGGGAATCAGTGAATTTTTTGGCCTTGTCTATCCGAGTGCATGGCAGCTCCCACCGGGAGCTTGAAAAGGAGGGACGCCACCGAATACTGGTGCTGTGGACAGGGTTGCAGAGGCAGAATGTATTAAGGGTGTAGCTCCGGTATCAGTCCAACACGTTCAAGCGGCATGTATCCGCTCGACAGCGAGGCGCAGTCCCATGGCCTTGAGAATGGCCGCCAGGCTGCTCAGTTCAGGATTTCCCTCCTGAGACAACGTGCGGTAAAGCTGAGTGGGATTCAAATGGGCTTTCTCCGCTACGCTCTGCACGCCGCCAAAGGCTTTGGTCATCTGACGCAATGCAATGAGAAGTTCTCCCTGTTCGCCGTCTTCCAGAATACTGTTCAGCAATTCCAGTGCGTAGGCTGGATTTTCCTGGAACATCTCGGCCATAGCTTCATCGTGGGTTCTGTCTCTCATCGCTAGATTCTCCTTTGCCAGTCCTGCCAGTATTCGCAAGCGCGGTCGATGTCCCCATCCTGTGTTCGTTTGTCGCCACCACAGAGCAATAAGATCACCTGGGTTCCAGCCATCGCGTAATACACGCGGTATCCCTGCCCGACGTCGATACGCAATTCCCAAACTCCGTCGCGGCAAAACTTATGGTCCCCGAAGTTTCCCAACTCGATCCGGTTGATTCGCCGGTCAATGGCAATTTTGGCTTGGGTGTCGCGGAGCTTGCGATGCCATTCGGAGTAAACATCTTTCCCCTCCAGGCTTAGGAAGTGGCGGATTTCATACACAGTCCTATATTCGTCTATAAACGAATAAGTGTCAATACTGCTAGGCATGCGCTACTAAAACTGCCATGCTTGATTCTCCCAGCCATTCACCTACGAAGAATGGGTTTACGCTATCCGCTACATACTTTTCGTACACTTCGCGTTCTGCCAACTACTGGGCTTCATTCCCGCCGTAGCGTTTGGGCTAAATCTTGATGAGCAGCTCGTCGTGCAGGCAGTACAATTGCCAGAAAGGCGGGTCCAAGCAATAGTGAGGCAGACGCCAGCAAGACGGGCAAAGATGTAGAGTGTACCCCATAAAATTGCGCTCGCAGGCCATAGCCCGTCGCGGCGGCGCACGCTAGTCCCAAGGTCGTACCAGTCACAAGCCAGCGACCCTCCTCATGAAGGAGCAGCCCGATGATGCGCTCGCGCGAAGATCCCAGCGCCAGACGTATGCCAATTTCCTTTTCGCGTAGCGAGACCTCATAGGCAAGCAGGCCATAAGTTCCGAGTATTGAAAGAAAGAGGGCGAGGGAGCCAAATGCCATAGCTACCTGCATCAGGAATACACGTTCAGAAACCTCGCTCGACATTTCTTCAGACATGGTTTCGATGTAGATGATCTTTGCCTCCGGAAACTGCGCTTTTAGTTTCATCCTAACTGCATGTTTGAGGGAGACAGGATTACCATTCACATTCAGTAAGATGGTGGCGAAACCGCTCGGATTTTCAGCGCGCGGAATGTAAATGTCCGGTCCCGGCTTCGATACCAGATCATAGTTGTGCACATTGCCTACAACTCCAACCACTGTAGCCCAGCTCTGTCCTTGGGCAATGTGGATCTCTCCGGTATGTACGCGATGTCCCAACGCGCTTTGCCCTGGCCACTCTCGTGCAGCCAGAGCCTGGTTCACGATTACCACATGGTTTCTGCCATCGTCCGCCGCATTGAAGTCGCGACCCTCCAGTAGCGATTGCCCAATGGTTGAAAAGTAACCTGGGCTGATGGCATACGAATTGGGATTTATATTCACCTGCTGGCTGCATTGTTCGGGATGTGCATCGGAACAGAAATCATAGCGATTGACTGCATGCCCTAGCGGTGGATGGTCCGTCACGGCGACGGAGACCACACCTGGCAGTGGATGCAGGCTCGCGGCCATCTGGGTCAGCCTCAACTCTGACTGTGTGGCTTCTTCTTTTGACGACTTGCCTGAACCGACCCATGCTTCCACCATAAGCAGATGATTCGGGGCGAAGCCGAGAGGCTGGTGTAACAGCAGATACACGCCGCCGATCATCCATCCTGCGCAAGCAACCAGCACGGTGGCCAAAGTAAGTTGCGCGACCACGAGCAAACGCCCAGCAAGCCGCAGGCTGCGTCCGGCAGAACTTCTTCCAACACCTTGCATGTCCCGCAGGAGTCCAGGGCGCAGTGTTCGCCAGGCAGGCAGGAGCGTAAGAAAGAAAGTTACTGCGGCGGACACCACAATCGTGAACGCCAGGACCGTCGGACGCATGGAGGCATGGGCAAGCCGTGGCAGGTGGAATGCTGTAGAGGTCTTCACTAGTTCCAGGACTAGAAGGGCCAGTCCAATGCCCCCTGCTCCACCGAGCATAACGAGTACCGCGCTCTCGACCATCAGCTGCTTCAGCAACTGGCCAAGCGTGGCTCCGAATGTTGCCCGCGTGGCAAACTCACTGCGGCGGCGAGTGTTGCGCGCAAGCAACAGGTTCGCAAGATTGGTGCAGGCGATCAAAAGAAGCAATCCGCATGCCGCCAAAGTCATGAGAAGAGCGGGCTTCGTTTGCGCACCTACCAGTAATTCGAGGTACGGAAAAACCAAAGGTGGTTTTCTGAATGCGGCTCTATAGGCACCGTAGTAGTTCGGATAGTCCTTTTGGAGCGTCTGGGCCACACGCGCCAGATCAGCATTCGCCTGCGCAAGTGTCACTCCTGGGCGCAATCTTCCGATCAAGAAAAAACTTGCATCCCCGCGCGCATTCGGACGTTCCTGGCTGTCGCAGCCGACCTGGACAAAAACCCCTGGTTGATTGAGTCCATATGAACCTTCAATCGCCTGCTCCGGCGGCAACACCCCGGCAATCTGGTAGTCTCGTCCATCCAGGTTCAGCATCTTTTTGCCGAGTACGCTGCCGCCTCCCAGACGCTTCCAGTACCCGCCGCTGACAATCGCCTGTGAAGAGCAGTCCTGCTCATTTCCCGTGATCGGCCAACTTCCTCCGAGTGCAAAACGAGTTCCGAGTGTAGAGAAGAAATCCTGTGTCACAGCCAGAATCCGATGGGCCACTGTAGCATCGGTCGCTTTTTGAGGCGGCGACCATTGGCGATATGCAGCAAGACTGGTGAATGTGGTCGAACGCGACTGATAGTCCTGCATGGTTGGAATGGAGACAACGCCGTCTGGCTGAGAAGCCACGGCGACGAGTCGGCCTGGCTGGGCAAAAGGTAGCGGCTCCAAGAGCACCGCGTCTAGAACAGCGAAGATGGCTGTTGAAGCGCCAATGCCGAGAGTCAGCGTCAGGATAGCGGTAAGTGCAAACCACGGGCTTTCCCGGAGTTGCCGAAGCGCATAGCGAAAGAGTCGGAACATAGCGAGCCTCGCCACAGTTGGAGCGATTTACATATCAATGATGACAGATTCCTGTTTACTCGGTTGCTCGTAATCAATCGGCGGGATCGATGAGGCAAACAATATCAATGTCTTTGGTGGGCCTCTACAAGCCCGGCGGGTGGGCAGAGTCGGGCCTGACGCGGAGCGGCAGCACGTAAAAGGGCGGGAACGACGGGCTGGCATAAAAAACGGAGCCTGGGGTTCAGGCTCCGTCAATGTTGTTTGTTGGAATTATGCAGCGGTGGTCTTCTTCGCTGGTTTGGGTTGCGCTTTCGGACTCGCCTTCTTTGCCGCGTGCGCTTTCTCTTTCGCGGTGAACTCTTGCTTCACCTTTAAGGCGATGGCATCTGTGTCCACTTTGTAATACTCGGCTGCTTGCTTGAGTACGTTGCCAGCATTCGGTTGTGTCCGTGCTGTGTGAAGAATGACCATCGCCACCAACAGCCGTCCGAGTTCGCCTTCCTCGGCTTTGCGGATGTAGGCAGATAGCAGCTTCGGTATTGAGTCACTGTCCTTTGCCTTTTTGATGCCGCGATTGCGGGTGACAACTTCCAGCCGCCGTTCGTCCAGCATGGTTGCAACCCGCTCCACGATGAAAAGCAGGTCGCGTTTCATCAGCCGCACGGGAACGGCGGCGACGATGGCATTCAGGACGCGCAAGCCCGTTGCCTGGGCCAGCGCTTCCTCGCGGCGCTGCTTCTCTTGCTCGGCCTTCCCATTGGCATCGGCAGTGTGCTTCTGCTTTTTGGGATGGTGAACCGAACAATTTGGGTCGGCACAGATTTTGCGGAGTTCGCCTTTCTCCGTGCCTTCTGTGATGATGGCCTCGGTCGTCGATTTGCAGGTTTTGTACTCCGGCCAATCGCGCTGCTTATTGTTCTGCGGTTTCTCCTGCTTGATCTCGATGTATTTGTTGCGCGGCAGGACTGCGCTGCCTTGGGCTGGTTGGCCGTAAGCAGCGGAGATTTGTACCAGCTTCGGCTTGGCGGCGAGGGTCTTCGCAACATGCGCGTCCACCTTGGTCTGGTAGCAAGCGGGGTCGGTACAGGCATCCTGCCGCACATCCGCAAACAGGAGCTTGTTGTGTCCTGTCCGCTTCGGACAATCCAGACAAGCGCCAGCTTGCGGGTTTAGGGTCGCGTCGCTCTTTGAAAATGGCGCGTCTTTCAGGATGAGCAATATGTTGTGCTCGATCCATTGCTGGAGATTGCGGACGGGCAGCAAGATACGTTTGTTCTTGTTGCCGCCGCCCCAGTTCTCGCGGAAGCAAGCGGCGAGTGCCTGCTCCTGCTCGACTGGTTGGAGTTTCGCCAGTAGCAGCGCGTGGCCCACGCCGATTTCCTCTTTGTAGAACGCCTCGACCACTGCCGGAGAAAGTTCCGTCAGCTTGAGGCGCTGGGCGCAATACGCGGGCGATTTTCCCGTTTTCGCCGCGATCTGCTCGATGGAGTATTTCGGCTCCTCCAGATTGAGCAAAGCGCGGAAGCCCTGCGCTTCCTCCAGTGGGTGAACGTCCCGGCGCTGGAGATTTTCAATCAACTGCGCCTCCAGCGCTTCCGCGTCGGTAAGATTGACGATGCGGACGGGGATGGTTTCAGACTCGGCCATTTGCGCGGCGCGGTAACGCCGTGCTCCGGCGACGATCTCAAAGCTGCGGTCATTCAAAGGCCGTACCAGCAAGGGCGAGAGTACGCCCTGACTGCGGATGGATTCGGCCAGTTCTTTCAGGGCAGCATCCTCGAAGATGCGGCGCGGGTTGGTCTTCGACTCGGTGAGAATCGAAAGTGGGACGTTGCGGTATTCGGTAGCTGCGATATTTTGAGTAGACATGATGCGCTTCTCCTGTGGTTGAACGTGCATGGATAGAGAGAGCGGACTCGCCACGGCGAGCATGGCCGTCCGCCCATTTGATT
>JAJZIF010000122.1 GCA_021810735.1 Acidobacteriota bacterium | reverse complement strand
GTGCCAGCGGCAATCCCGCTATGAGCACAATGCAGAGAACGGCGATGGGCTCGTCAGCGTACATCATGCTCGGCCTCCTGTTTCAGAACGATGGTGCAAGCCGACCATCGCGAGGCCGAGCAACTCGACCAGCAGGCCGGCGATGACAAAGACGTACCGCAAAACCGGCGTAGACAAGAGGACAATTGAGAATAGCAGGACAATCCATCCGGCAACCAAAAGCGCCAGACCAGCCAAACGCGTTTGCAGCGTTAATGTCGTCATGCCGCTCATGATAGTGCATTTTCAGGTAACGGATGCTAGCGAATGCAGTCTTTCTTGCGCGGAAGCGAACCCGGAACACACCTGGCAAATCCCGCACCCTTCCTATGCCCCTGCGAGGCTCCGAGAAACGGGACGTTCGGTCTGGCTCAAATCGGTAGACTCGATGCTCGAGTATGACGGAACAGGCGGGGCGATTTCGTCGTACTTGGCCGCACCACCGGAAATATCCTCGTCATCTTCAGGGCAGCGGAGCTGGAATGCGCCACGCAGAGCGAGAGGAGTCAGCAGGGTCGTGAGCAATACCACAGCTACCATCAATGCCACCTGCGATTGCGTGAAAATCCTCGCGCGTACGGCCATGGCGGCGACAATCACACCTACTTCTCCGCGCGAAACCATACCGCAACCAATCCGCAAGCTGCGTACAAAGCTCATGCCGCGGGCTATGGCCGCCAGCCCGCAGCCGAATATCTTTGTAATCACGGCAATCACGAATATCACCCCAAGCAGCATCCAATGCCCGCCGAGGGCGTGGAAATTGCTGGTGAGACCAATCGAGACAAAGAAGAGCGGGATAAGCAGGCCGTGGCCGAGTGCATGGAAGGTGCGCTCGACGTCGGCTTTGAACTCTGAGCCCGCAAATACGTAGCCGAGCAGGTAGGCTCCGGTGATGCCGGCAACGGAGCCCAGCCATTCAGCTCCGATGGCATAAATCAGCACCAACGCGAGGACGCAACTGGTAACGGCCTCAGCCGAGGAAAGACGGCGCATCTGCAGAATCAACGGATCTAGCCATCGCTTCGCTCCTCCGTAACCGACTACGAAGAAGACACCCACGCTAACGGCGATCAGCACCATGCGAACTAGTAACGGAAAACGTGCAGCAAAACCGATGTGGTGCTGCATCCAGACGGCAGCTGCAGGTGCGACGCCGAACGAATCCACGTTCACACCGCTGGCTGTAGCCGTTAAAAACGCCAGCACAAACAGACCCATTACGTCATCGATAACGGCGGCACCCAGAATCACGGTGGCCTCGGGCGACGACATTCGCCCAGCATCCATGAGAGTGCGCGCGGAAATAGACACGCTGGTGGCCGTCAGTGCTCCCCCAAGAAAAAGCGCTACGTTCCAGGGAAGTCCAAACAGATGGCAGGCAGCGGAGCCCAGAAAAAATGGCCAGATAACCCCGGACAGCGCGACCAGAAAGGCCGTTCCACCGGCTTCTTTCATCCGGTCTATATCTGTCTCAAAACCGGCAATGAACATCAGAACCAGGCCTCCGAACTGCGCAAGCAACATGAAAGCGCTATCGGCGCGGCTACCCTCAAACATACGCAGGTGCATGATATTGAGCGCCCCTGGCCCGGCCAAGATGCCTACCATCAGTTCGCCGATGATTCCTGGGATTCCAAAGCGGCTGAAGATAGACGCAACAATTTTGCTTGCTGGCAGAAGCACGGCAATCAGTAACGCGAGTTGGAGAATAGCTGGCATGGATTACAGCAGTTCCGCTCCCACTGGGAATGATTCAGCACTGTGGGCCCGATGCTCGCATAGACAGGTCAAGCCATCGCAACGATGAAAAGCCTTTGCCTCAAAAAGCATTGGCAACCGCAATCCGCTACTGTGTACTAAGCACAACAGCCTTCTCATCTGCTTTCCGGCGAGTAGCAAAGACATGCGCAAAGCGAAAAGCATTCAACAGCTTCCCGTATCCTCCACGCTCAATCCCTTCGCGCTGCATCGTCCGAATCGTCGTAGCCTGACGGCGGGCCAACTCGGCCTGCAGGGAAGTGGCAGCTAGCTCAGCAGCAAGTTGAGTACGCTCAGCAGCCTGATCGCACACGCGCAGGCGCATAAGCAATTCTCCGAACTTGAGTTGGGCAATAAAGCTGTCGGGAGCCAGGCGGCAGGCCTCGCGAAGCTCTTCAAGAGCGGACTGACCGTCAAAATTTACGCATAGGGCCATTCCCAGCAAGACGCGCAGTTCAGAGGCCTGCGGTTCGAGGGCTACGGCCTCCTTGAGCTGTGCCACCAGTTCACTCCGCTCCGGGCGTTCGAGAACGTTCGGGTCACGAAACATGCGCAGGAGTTGCGCACGCGCCGGCTCCGGGATGGATGGTGGAAAGCTTATAGCCACTGACGAGGCGGAGCTGATCGCCATTTCCTGACTGGGCGCAGAAAGCTTGATGGTCATCGTGGTCATTGATTTGTACTCCAGGCCGGTCCATTTCGTGGCGGAAACAGGCAATTCAAAAAAAAAGGCAGGGTGAGATCTTGCTGGCTCACCCTGCCCTTTTCAGGAGAGAACGAACAGGGAGGTTGAGGTTGTGGTTTAGGCAGTCGCTTGCGCTTCTGCCAAGGTGAGGAAACTGGGTTCGGGTTTAAAGATGAATTCGGGATATCCGAGTTGACCCATCTCTGGAAGATCAAGACCTTCCACCTCGGCCTCTGCGGAAACACGCTGACCCACCAGAACATCTAGGATCCAGTTAAGAACAAAGCTGAAGGTGAAAACGAAACCGAGGAGTGTGGCGATACCAATCAGTTGAGCGACCAGTTGGTTGGGATCCCCGTAGAATAGACCAGTCACCGAGCCATTCACGCCGTTCCACGCACCACCATAGTTGCTCTTGCCGTCAGCAAAGAGGCCTACAGAAAGAACACCCCACAGGCCGCAAGTACCATGGACGGAGATGGCGCCGACCGGATCATCGACTTTCATGACATTCTCGACGAAGGCTACGCTGTAGCAAACCAACACGCCGGCAATCAATCCAATGATGGCCGCGCCTACGGTGTTCACAAAGCCGCTGGGAGCCGTAATAGCAACCAGCCCAGCGAGCAGGCCGTTACCCGCCATCGACGCGTCCGGCTTGCCCTTGGTGATCCACATATAGAGAATCGCGCCAAAGGTTCCGGTGCAACCGGCAAGCATGGTATCCACTGCGATGGTGCCGATGCGAAGGTTACCGGCCGCGGAAGCTCCCAGCGTGCTGCCGGGGTTGAAGCCGAACCAGCCAAAGGCCAGAATGAAGCAACCGACCAGCACAGCCGAAATGTCATGGCCGATGATGGCATTGCTCGATCCGTCCTTATTGAACTTGCCAATGCGCGGCCCAATGATGAGAGCCACTGCAAGGGCAGTCACGCCGCCCACTGCATGCACCACGCCGGAGCCCGCGAAGTCGCAATAGCCATGGCCAAGGCCGAGGTTGGAGCCCAGAGCCGACAGCCATCCGCCGCCCCATGCCCAGTTCCCGAAGAGTGGGTAAGTAAATGCGCCCATCAAAACTGATGAAACGCAGAAGGTAAGGAACTTCCACCGCTCGGCGGCGGCACCAGTAACAATGGTCAGTGCCGTATCCATGAAGACCATCTCAAAGAGGAAGATGACCATCACGCCAACGTCATAGGTATGCCCTGAAAGGAACATGCCTTTTTCGCCCCAGATACCCCAATGCGTACCGAAAAGGGTAAGCATATGTTCGCCACTCAACGAGGCTAGACCGCCAAGATTGCCGTTGCCCGCGGCCCCTCCCATTTGTATGGCGAAACCTATCAACCAATACGCGAACAGCCCGCAAGCATATACGGTGAAGTTCATCATGTAGGTGTGATTCGCGTTCTTTACGCGGCAAAGACCGGCCTCCACCATGGCGAACCCGGCCTGCATGAACATCACCAGGAAGCCGGTTACCAACGTCCAGACAAAGTTGATGGCGATTTTGTTCTGGCCAACCTGGTTGGCAACGTCACCGACGGTAACGCCCACCTTGGGGTTTGAGACGGGTACATCGTTGATGGTACCGGTCATCGTCCCGCCCGGATCGCCCTGCGCCATCTGCGCAGGCGTGGGTGCGGCGGCGGCAGCGGCCTTCAGCTGAGCCTCAGCGGGCCCGGTTTGAGCGTGCGCCACGTTGCCCAGCGAGAGTAGTACAGCCATGGCGCACAGCAGAAGTTTATTGCGAAGTCTTTTCATGTACTTGGCTCCGTACCTAAAGAAGTTAGGCCTTCCAGATGGCGTTTTTGTTGCAGGCAGAGGGCAGGATGACAACGATACCGAACAAGGTGATCGCGAGCCCGATAACGGCAATCACCGTCCGGCCGCCTACAGATGAGGTAAGGTGCAATCCCAACAGTGCCAATATCCAGCCCCCTGCCGAAAGCGCCGCGCCGATGAGTTTCATCACCGCCGGTTGGGCACCGAGAGCAGGCTTTCCTTCGAGTGGTTTCAGCTTGAGGAACATCATGATCGATGCTGCCAGAAGGACCAGACCCACGATGAGTAGCGCGACACCCACACCGCCTGGCATGACTGCAACGCCGGCGCAGGCCGCTGTGAGTCCTGTGAGAAAGAGCCCAAACGATCGGCCCTGTGATTTGTTTGCCGCCATATCACTTCCTCCGGAACGAAATTCAGTTAAGAGTGGGTCCACGCGCCACACTTTGGCGGATGTAGCGCCTTGGGCTGAGCTTCCAACGCCAGAGCAGACTAGCGTGCTCTGGTGCGGGGAGCAGGGAATGCATTGCGCCCGTTGCGGTTCTTACGGGCCTGCAGGGGATTTGTGGCAGGCCGGCACTGCTTTGGCCCCGGTAGAGCGAGAAACACTATCAACTGAATGAGGGCCGTCAGTTCCACAACCATCGGCACGCCGGTCTGCAGGCGAACCAGGATGAGAACCCCGGCCATCGCGAACCATTGCCAGCGCGAGCGGCTCATACGCTCTACGCGATCGGCGAGCTTCAATAGATCGCGCGGCCGCAGCGCAATCTCTCCGGGTTCTGCCGCCCGAGCCTTGAAGCAGGCAATGGCAAAAAAGCCGGATATCAGCAGTTCGAGAAGTAGCGCCTTTTCATTCATGATTGTCTCCCTCACAGATTTCGGTTTCTTCGACCTTTCCGTCGCTCTGCGTCAGTGCTTCGGACCAAAAAAGGCAATCAACGCAACTGTCACCGTGGTCTGGCCCTTCACCATTTCCGAATTCCCCTTGTGAAAGAAAGCTACGTTGGACCAGTCGTGCCTGACTTCCACGCGGGTCATCAGCCCCTGTTCCCACTTGTACTGGTAGGTGCCGGTGACCTCCTTCACCGCCTGCGCCGTACCGGTGGAGAAGCCCTGGTTATCGTCGAAGTACTCGCCGCGCAACGCGAAAGAATTGTGTGCAGTGAACTGATAGTTGCCGGCGACAGCTCCACCCTGCCAGTGCGCGGAATCTTCTGGAGTGGTTCCCGAAGCTGCCGTGCGGTTTTGGCCATAGTCATAATTCAGGTATGCGGCAAACTTCGAGGTAGGGGTCAGATTCAGCGTCGTGTCGATGAGGTTCCGGTAGCCATTCTGCGTATCGGTATTGGATGGACCAACATAGTAGTTGAGGGCCCAGTTGTACTTCGGCTTCGTGTACAAGCTGGTGAGGCCAATCGTGACCCCGCCATTGTTGTTCACGACGTCATTCCAGCCATTCACCACCTGCAAGCCGGCGGTCCAGCTTTTAGTGACTGGCGTCGACGTGCGGAGCCCGAAGTGGTAGTAGGGAATCGCCCAGGCAAAGAGGAGCGACCGAGAATAGTTCCAATCGTTCATAGCCTCGATGACCTCAGCACCCGCCGAAGTAACGAATTGTCCAAAATCAATTTCAGTCCCATGCCACTTTGGCGGAACCGCACTGACGTAGGCCTGCTCGATGTAGTTGTCGGTGTTCTTGTCTGTGCTCGAGTGCATCAGAACATTCGCACGACCGAAGATGAAATTGGCATGCACGCCGATCGGGCTGGGATCGTGGTTGATGATGAGCTCGGCCATCGCCAGGTTGAACTGGTCGGTTTTGTCGTCGAAGTTATAAAGGTCGTTGGTCTGGCCGTTAGCGGCATTACTGGGACGGTTATCGTTGTAGCTGTAATAGCCATCCATGAGTCCACTGAATTGGAGCCCACCAACGCTCCACACTGGAGGCGGCGGTGGAGGTGCAGGGGCTGGAGCGGCTGGCGCAACCGAAGTTGAGCTGGCTGAGGGCGCTGCTGCCGCCACCGTATTCGGCTGTGCCACTGCTGAAACGGCGCACCAAAGAACTGCTCCGAGCAGTCCGTTCGAAAAAGAGATGATTTTCAAAATCACGGTCCTCCAAATGAAGTGCACTGCCAGTCGAACGGACACATTCCGCGAAGTATCTGGGTAGAGGCTTGCCGGGGCCCGCCGCCTTTTGGGTCCCCGGTTGCTTCTGCTGGAACTGCATGCGTCCTGGATGTATGTAGGAACTCATGGCAGTCATAAGGAATTCATAAAGACCATACGGAAAGGCCATAAGAACAGGCGTTGTCATTGAAAATGTGCAATTTACACGGTGACGGATTAAGCGTGTCGATATTTCGCGCCAGGTGCAGACAGCGTCCATCAGTTTGCGGCAGCTTGGCGTGAAACCTGCCAAAGTCTGTACTATGCAAAGCAGAAACTTTGTTCATGGTTCCCGCGTATCGACTTCGCCCGCTGCTTGCGCTTTTGTTAGCCGCCGTTATGGCGCGTTCTGCCCTGGCGCTGGATCCACATGTCCCGTTACGGCAGGATGGCGCCCAGGTGTGGCAAACCGAAAGCGGTCTGCCGCAAAACACAGTTCACGCGATTCTGCAATCGCACGATGGGTTCCTCTGGGTCGCCACCGAGGGTGGACTAGTACGGTTTGACGGCGAAAAGTTTGTCACGTACACGAGCGAGAAATACCCGCAGATTCCGAGCGATGTCGTTTATGGCCTGATGCAGGATCGTGCCGGGACTCTGTGGATCAGCACCTCAGGGGGTACGGCCAGTTACAGCCATGGTAAGTTTCGCGGCTGGCCCCAGACAGGTGAAACCTATTCGATTTTTCAAGATACTTCTGGTCACATCTGGGCCTTGACTGCAGGCGGTTTGGATCTGCTACAAGACGGAAAGTTTCGCAATTTGCTCCCCGTCACGATGGGAGAAGCAAGCCGAATGCTGGAAACCGCGGATGGAGCGCTTTGGCTGGCGACAGACAGCGGTCTGCTGCGAGCTGCCGCCGGCTCAGAGAAATTCATCGCCGTAGGACAGCAGGTCAGTATCCGGGCAATGGCGGTGGCTGACAACGGCTCGGTTTGGGCAGGCACTGGCACTGGCGTGGAGGTATGCTCTGATCGCATTTGCCGGACTGTACATCCAGCCGGCTTGCCGGATCCAGTCTACGTCTCCGCACTCGCCACGTCCGGCAACGGCATGTGGGTTGGAACCGATGAGGGACTCTTTCACGTCCAGGGCACCCAGGCGCGGGGCTACCACACTCGCGATGGCTTGCCTTCGGACCAGGTCAATCTGCTATATCGCGATCAAGAACATGCCCTGTGGATTGGCACCAGTCGGGGTATGGCCCGGATGACTGGCGATCAGATCAACGCATTGCCCAACAGTAGCGAACTATCGGGCAATACGGTGTTGACCGCATTTGAGGATCGCGAGGGTGATCTTTGGCTGGGTTTCGAATCAAACGGCCTTGGCGTGTTGCGCAGTCTCACCTTTACGAACATCACGGCACGCGATGGGCTGGCGGGAAGCTACGTACTCGCGGTCACTCAGGGCCAAGGTGGCACTATGTGGGCTGGCACCAACGGCGCAGGTCTGGGTGGCTATCGAAACGGACATTTCACCACGCTCACCACTGCGCAGGGACTCTCGAGCGACGTTGTGCTGGCCCTGCGTGAAGGACTTGACGGAACGCTCTGGATTGGTACACCCGACGGGTTCGACGCCTTTCGCAATGGAAAAGTGATTCGCGCCTACACCACAGCGGATGGGTTGCCGGATGATTTCGTCCGCTCGCTCTTTTTAGGATCGGGCGGTGCGGTGTGGATCGGCACACGCCATGGCCTGACGCGTTTCTACAATGGACAGTTCACTACCTTCACACAATTGGACGGGCTAGGTAGCAATCTGATTGGCGCTATGCTCGAAGATCGGCGCAATGGTGCCTTGTGGATAGGCACTCTGGGCGGCCTGACGCGCTACGCCCGTGGGAAGTTTGAAAACTTTACCACGCAGAACGGACTTTCAAGCGATATTGTGACGGCACTCTATCAGGACCGACAGGATACCCTGTGGATTGCAACCAAGGGCGGGGGACTCAACCGCTATCGGGATGGAAGGTTTGCAGACATTTCTTCCAAGGCGACCGGCTTGCCCAATAGCATCTACGCGATTTTGGACGACGGAGAGGGATATCTTTGGTTGAGCTCAACACACGGTATTTATCGCGTAAGCCGTTCCGCACTCAATCATTACGCCGATGGCGAGACACAACACCTGACCTTCTCGGTCTTCGGCGCCTCGGATGGCATGGGTATCAGCGAATGCAGCCGCGGAGGGCACCCGGCAGCTTGGCGTTCAGCGGACGGGCGGCTCTGGTTCGCCACATTGAAGGGACTCGCCGTGGTAAATCCCGCGCACATGGAACTGGACCGCGTACCGCCAAAGGTAGCCATCGAGCAGGTAAGTATCGATGACGAGCCAGCCTCGATTCGGGCGGCACTCAAGGTTCCACCAGGACACTCCCGGATTGAAATTCACTACGCGGGACTCAGCTTCGTTGCACCACAGAAAGTGCGCTACCGTTACATGCTCCAGGGCTTTGAAC
>JAJZIF010000121.1 GCA_021810735.1 Acidobacteriota bacterium | reverse complement strand
CCGGCTCCGTTCTGGGGCCAGTGAAGGATTCCTTACGCTCGATGCGTGCGTTTCAGCACACGCGCCTCATTGCTCCCGCATGCCACGACACGGCTTCGGCCATCGCAGGGATACCGGCGCGGCAGGGATCGTGGGCTTACATCAGCTCGGGAACCTGGTCGCTGGTGGGCACAGTGCTGACCGCTCCGCATATCACGACGGACGCCCGCCAGCGGGGGTTCACCAATCTCGGTGCGGCGACGGGCGATATTCTCTTCCACTGCGGGATACCCGGTATGTGGCTTCTGCGGCAGTGCATGAGCGCCTGGGAAGAGGAGAGGTCCTGTTCGCTGGAAGCGCTGATCGACGCGGCGCAACGCTCGCCCGCGCCGGACTACCTGCTGGATTTGAGTGACGGGAGTCTGCAGCTTCCCGGCAGGATGCCCGCGCGTATCAACGACCAGCTGAGGGCGCGCGGAATCGCGCCACTTCCGGAAGGATATGAGGCTGCGCCCGCTGTCGTGAACCTGATCTTCCACAGTCTGGCGCATCGCTACGCCGCATTGCTGCGGGAAATGCGCGAGATGACGGGTAAACCTCTGGAACGTGTTTGCGTGGCGGGCGGAGGGAGCCGCAATGAGCTGCTGAACCATCTCACGGAGCGGGCTTCCGGACTGCCGGTACAACGCTGCTCCGCTGAAAGCGCAACCCTGGGAAACTTCGCCGTGCAATGGGCCAGGCTGGAAAGCGAGCAGCGGGCGATCGATTCAACTCTGCTTGTTCCCTATGCCGCACAACTGGAGAACGCCAGACCGGAGGAATAGAGCACAGGCCATGGCCCGGATGGCGACGCCGAGCCGGCTCAGAACGGCGGCAAATCAACCAACGCCTCATTCGGCCGGCAGAACGACGCCGCCGCTGTTGCAGGATGGACCCCGATGATAAAGACTGCGCTTCACCTTCGCCGCGTCCAGCTCGCCACCGCCCTTGTGTTGCTGTTCGCGCTTCAGGTCCACGCGGAGATTCGCGTGCTGCGCGTGGATCCGCACCAGACGGATCCAGCGATCGCCACCGTTCACGGTCCGCATATCGCGGTCTACGATCCTCAGGCAGCGTCGCGGCACAAGCTGCTGCTCTTTTTGCCCGGCACCGGCGCAAAGGCAGCGGGCAGCCTGCAGCTCGACAGCGCATTCGCCCGCTGGGGGTTTCATGCCATCAGCCTGGACTATGAGGACAATGTGATTGCGGTGTCCTGCGCGCACAGCATGGACCCAACGGCCTTCGGCCGCTACCGGGATGCCATTGTCACCGGCGCCAGTGTCAGCAACCAAGTCAAAGTCAACCGCGCGAACTCGATCCTCAACCGATTCACAAGGCTGCTGGTTTATCTTACCGCCCACAATCCTGGCGGCGGATGGGGCGAGTTTCTCTCCCACGGACAACCGGTCTGGAGCCGCATCATCGTTGCGGGACACTCGCAGGGAGCCGGTCATGCGGCCTACATTGGCAAGCTGTTTCGGGTTGACCGAGTGCTGATGTTTTCGGGCCCGCAGGACTATATGGACAAACTTCACAGACCTGCTCCGTGGCAGGCGAAAAGGAGCGCGACACCCGCTTCGCGCTATTTCGCCTTCCTGAATCTGAAGGACCCGTTCAACGTGCACCACCAGATCGCGAACTGCATGATGCTGATGAAGATGGCCAGGCCGAAGTTTCTGATGGTACGCCCGGGCGAAGCCATCCGCGGCCACTACCAGATTCTTGTGAACAATTACCCTACCCGGCACCACCACGCTTCGACGCTGTTTCCGCAGTTTGCAAACGTGTGGAAGTACATGGCGACAACAAAGGCCGGATAGAGAAGGAGAAAAGTGCGGCCCTCAATTCCCATGCCATTCGGCCGGCTAGCCGTACCGCACTGGATTCGATCCTGGTAACGGGTCTCCGGATCGTGCGGAGTCCATTGCCGATCGACTACTGCTCGAACATTGTGGAGGTTTGATTGAATCGACGCACATTTCATAAGCTGGCCGGGCTGGCGACGATGGGCGCACTCACTACGGATCTGAAGGCCGATGCCGAACAGGCCCACCCTCCAGGAGACGCGGGAGAAGTGGTGCTGGAAGATGATGAGCTCCTGGTGGCGTTCGACTCTGTCACCGGGGTCCTGTCGCGGATGATCTATAAGCGGACGAACTGGACGATCGAGCGGCGACCGGCGCTTGGCGCCAGCTTTCGGCTTCTGGCGCCGCTGCCCCATCGCCGGGACAACTTCGTCCTCGGAGAGAAGCAGAAGGCAGCCAGCGTGAAGAAGATCTCCGAACATGAGGTGGAGATACGCTGGGACAACGTCTGGAGCCAGCACGGAGGCATCCTGCCCATCGGGCTGACGGCCAACGTCAGCCTGTCCAAGGGGAAGCTGACGTTCGGAGCGACGCTGAATAACCGATCCAGCCTGACGGTGGAAACCATCGATTATCCCTATTTCGGCGACCTGAACGCACCTTCGCGCGACGCGCAGCTGGCAGCGCGGACGATGTCGTACGGCGATCTCGTGTTCGACGAAATCCACCCGAACTTCGCGAATGAAAAGGGCTACTGGGGAGTTACCTACCCTACGAAGACCTTCGGCTCGCAGCACAGCCTGTTCTGTCTCCTGCAGGCCGCCGAGCAGGGAGTGTACGTTCAGGTTTCCGATCCTACGCTGCCCTACTATGTGGAATACACTTTCGAGCAGCATCCCGGCCTGTTCGAAGGCAATCTGGTTCCGGAAACCGACACGATATCCGGATGGCCGGTGCACCTGAAGTTCAGGACCTGCCATTTTATCTTTGCTCACCCGAAGTCGGTGACCAGCCTTACTCCAATTGTGATCGAGGGCTATCAGGGCGACTGGCATGCCGGTGTGGATGTTTACCGCCAGTGGCGCAATACCTGGTACGTGCCCGCTGAGCTTCCGGAGTGGGCAAAGGATGTGCACTCGTGGACGATGTTGCGGATGAATACGCCGGAGCAGGATTACAGCGTTCCCTATTCGAAGGTCTTCGAGTACGGCAGGGAATATGCGGAAAACGGCGTTCGCGCGGTGCAGCTGGTGGGTTGGAATATCGGGGGCCAGGATGGTGACGACCCGAACATGAGCACCGACCCGCACCTGGGCACGTGGGAGCAGCTTCACGAGGCCATCGCCAGCGTCCAGAAGCTCGGAGTGAAGGTGATCCTGTTCGGCAAGCTGAACTGGGCCGACCTGACGACACAATGGTACAAGACACAGCTTTACAAATATCAGGCGACCGATCCCTACGGCATCCCATACCAGCACGGCGGGTACAGCTACGTAACTCCAACGCAGCTGGCACAGATCAACAACCACCGCCGGGCGGTGATGGATTTTATGGACCCGGAATATCAGAACATCGCCACCGAGCAGTTCGAGAAGGTGCTGGGGCTGGGCTCAGCCGGCTGGCTATGGGATGAGGTGGCCAATCACGGGATCGTTCTCTACAACTTCGCGGAGGGCCACGGTTATGTCCCCCCTGGCTACATCTATCGTGGAGACCAGCCGATAGCGGCCCGGCTGCGCAAGGTTGCCGATCGGGTCAATCGCGATTTCCTGTTTGCCGGGGAAGGCCCGCAGGACTGGCTGATGCAGTATTTCCCCGTCTCCGAGACCGGGTTAAGGCCAACGCCGGTCTGCCAGTATCTCGATCGCAATTGCCTGATGCTGGCCGGGGTCAGCGGCTTCGACGACCGGGAAAAGCTGAATATGATTCTGCTGCAGCGATATGTAATTCAATACGAGCCCTTCTATTACAAGGGACACCTGACGGATTTTCCGCTGACCCTGGAATATGGAAAGAAGATTGACGCGCTGCGCCGGCGGTACAAAGCCTATCTCTGGGATGGCGAATACAGGGAGACTCTGGGAGCGCAGGTGGCCTCCGACGGTCCATGCCGCCATTCGGTATTTGTGGCTGCGGGAGGGAAGCGGGCGGTTGTGGTTATCAATCAGGAATTCGACAAGGGGCACCATGCAAGCGTGACTTTACCCAATGCAGGCAAACTGGTGGCAGCCAGCCCGGAACGGATCGAGGGCGTGGCTACAAATGGAAGCGTGTGGATTCCGGCACGTTCGGCAGCGGTTGTCATCGAACAGTAGGATTGCGCGAAGGTGCCGAAGGGAATCGAGGACGCAGTGCCGTGGTGGCTTTTGGAACGAGACGACGTGTACGTGCCCGGTTGGCATCAATCAGATTGATTCCGGTTCAATAGCGAGATTGAAACAATGGACGGTAACGTACACGTCATGATATTCTCCGCTTCTGATTGCTCGTTCTCGGCGGAGTGGGAAACAGAGCGCCTGTTTGCGCAGGGGATCGGCACAAGGGTATGACACAGTCACTTCGGGACCGCAAAGGAGATGAAACAGAAGCCGGGGTGAGCGCAAAACTGCGGTTGCCCGAAGCGCCGGCTTCGGAAGCCGGTCCGGTAAAGGCGTGGGAGGAATCGGTGCGGCTGCGCACGTACATGCCGGCCGCTCCCGACCGCAATCCCCTGTTTCTGGAGAAGCGCGTCTATCAGGGCAGCAGCGGGCGGGTGTATCCGCTGCCGGTCATCGACCGAATCGAGACGCAGCCGGAGGAGCATGCATGGAAGGCCATCCATCTGGAGAACGAATACATCCGGCTGATGGTTCTTCCGGAAATTGGCGGGCGTATTCACGTTGGCCTGGACAAGGTGAACAACTACGACTTCTTCTATCGGCAGAATGTAATCAAACCGGCGCTGGTGGGGCTTGCCGGACCATGGATTTCCGGCGGAGTTGAGTTCAACTGGCCGCAGCACCATCGGCCCGCGACATTTATGCCGGTGGAGACGTTCATCGAGCGGGAGGCAGATGGCAGTGTCGTCGTCTGGTGCAGCGATCACGATCCGATGGCACGCATGAAGGGGATGCACGGCCTGCGGCTTTCTCCGGGCAGCGCACGCGTGGAGTTGCGTGTGCGGCTTTACAACCGCACCGCCGATACGCAGACATTCTTATGGTGGGCGAACGCCGCGACTCACTTCCACGAGGCATATTTGTCATTCTTTCCGCGGGATGTCCGTTTTGTCGCGGATCATGCCCGCCGCGCCGTCACCGAGTTTCCCCTTAGCCGGGGAATGTATTACGGAATCGACTACGGGAAGCGCTCCCTGCACGGAGTTCCCGACGAGGAAAGACCCAGCCATTTCAGACCGGATGGCACTTATGCGGCGAACGATCTGAGCTGGTACGCGAACATTCCGGTTCCCACCAGCTACATGGTGGTCGGCTCGCGGGGCGACTTTAGCGGCGGCTACGATCATCGGCGAGGTGCAGGCGTGGTGCATGTTGCCAACCACCATATCGCGCCTGGCAAGAAGCAGTGGACCTGGGGGAATCACGATTTCGGCTATGCCTGGGATCGCAATCTTACTGAAGCCGATGGGCCGTATATCGAGCTGATGGCCGGAGCTTACACGGATAATCAGCCGGACTTCTCTTTTCTGGCTCCGGGGGAGACAAAGACGTTTCGGCAGTACTGGTATCCGATTCGCGAGATCGGAGTGCCGGACGACGCGAACACAGAGGCTGCGCTGCGGGTGGAACGAACAGGGCAGGGCATCGAAGTCCATTTGCTGGTGACTCGCGAGCGACCGGGAAGCTGCGTGCGGCTTCTGCTGAGTGGACGGGAAGCTGGGATCTGGCGCGGGGATCTCAGTCCGGCATCACCGCTTCATCACACATTTCCAACTCAGGAGGCGGGTGATCCGGAGATCCGCGTCGAACAGGGGGAAGCCAGGCTTCTGCGCTACAGCGTCGCGGACATTCTGCCCGCCGACTCTCCGAGTGTTGCGACCGAGCCTGCCCTGCCGACGGATGTAAGGACCAGCGACGAGCTATTCCTCATCGGACTGCATCTTGAGCAGTATCGCCATCCAACGAGAGAGCCCGATATATATTGGCGCGAGGCAGTAGCGCGCGATGCGGGAGACAGCCGGGCAAACCATGCGCTGGGCCGCTGGTATCTGCGGCGCGGGGAATTTTCCGAAGCGGAGAAATACCTGCGCACGGCAATTGCGCGACTGACGGAGAGAAACGCAAATCCGTACGACGGCGAACCTTTCTACAATCTGGGCCGGACGCTGCTGTATCTGGGGCGTACGGATGACGCCTATGACGCGTTTTACAAATCCACCTGGAATGCGGCATGGCGCGGGCCGGCGTACTGTCGCCTCGCGGAGATCGACAGCCTGCGAGGAAGCTGGCAGGACGCGCTCGATCACGTCGAGCGATCTCTGCGGACGGATCAGGACAATCTGAATGTCCGCAATCTCATGGTGCTCATTCTGCGAAAGCTGAACCGCACGCAGGAAGCGGAGGATTTGCTGCGCCAGACGCGGGCACTCGATCCACTCGATATCTGCAGCCGCTATCTTGCGACGGGAGAGATTCCCGGCGATGGCGGACAGCAGCTCGACCTGGGTTTCGATCTGCTGCGGGCGGGATTTTCCGCAGAGGCGCTTCAGGTATTTTCCGGAGGCCGGAACGACAGCTCCGGGGGAGACTCCACCATGCTGCTGTATGCACAGGCGCATACGCTGCTTCTGCGCGGGCAACGGGAGCATGCGGTGGAAACGTACCACAAGGCCGCCGCGGCCTGCGCCGATTACGTGTTCCCCAGCCGCCTGGAGGAAATGCTGCTGCTGGCAGAGGCGATTCGGCTCAATCCCGAGGATGCGCGTGCGCCCTACTATCTCGGCAATTTTCTGTACGACCGCCGGCGGCACAGGGAAGCAATTGCCCACTGGGAACTGGCGGCGCAGCTGGATCCGGAATTTCCCACCGTTTGGCGCAACCTTGGATTTGCATATTACAACGTGCTGCGCGATGCGGACCGCGCCATGGAATCGTTCGCCCACGCGCGGCAATTGTCACCGGCCGATGCGCGCATTTTCTACGAGCAGGATCAGCTGGCGAAACGCACCTGCACGCCGCTCCCGGAGCGCCTGGCGCTGCTGGAAGCCAATCGACAACTCGTGCAGGAACGAGACGATCTGTCTGTCGACCTGGCGACTTTGTACAACGACGTTGGCTCTCCCGATCGGGCATTGCAGATTCTCACTTCGCGGCAGTTTCAGCCCTGGGAAGGCGGGGAAGGGCTGGTGCTGGGTCAGTACGTCCGCGCGCATGTGCTGCTGGGGCAGCAGGCGCTGAGCGGAGGAGATGCGGGTGCAGCCACAACGCACTTCCACGCGGCCTTGCAGCCGCCTCCGAGTCTTGCCGAAGCCAGGCATCTGCTGAGCAACATGAGCATGGTGGATTACTGGCTCGGTGTGGCTTATGCGGAACAGGGCGACATGGAGGCGGCCAGAGAAAGCTGGACGCGGGCGGCGCGGAGCCAGTCCGACTTCCGGCAGATGCAGGTGCAACCCATTTCCGACATGACGTACTGGAGCGCCATGTCGCTGCTGCGTCTGCAACACGCAAAGGAGGCGGCAGAGCTGTTCCAGTCGATTTACGATTACGCCACCGCACTGGCAGGGCAGAAGGCGAAGATCGATTACTTCGCGACATCGCTGCCTGCATTACTGCTGTTCGACGAGGATCTGCAGGAGCGGCAGACGACGACGGCAATGTTCCTGAAGGCACAGGCGCTGCTGGGGCGCGGCGAAGAACAGCAGGGGCGAGACCTGTTACAGCAGGTCCTCAAACGCGACTGCAGCCACAGCGGCGCCATCGACCTGCTGCGCGGCAGGAAGGCATGATGCGTGCACGGAATCGCGCGTGAAGCTACTTCTCCTTCTTCCAACAGGCCCGAGCGGATGGTATATGTGTGGGGCATCGCCATGGTTGCCGCGCTGGGCGGCCTGCTGTTCGGCTACGACTGGGTGGTGATCGGGGGCGCGCGGCAGTTCTATGAGATTTACTTTCATCTGACTCAGCCTGAACTGGTCGGCTGGGCGAACAGTTGCGCGCTGGTCGGATGCCTGGCGGGTTCGCTGGCGGCCGGCTGGTTCGCGGAACGCTACGGGCGGCGCGGCGTGCTGGTGACTTCGGCGATTCTGTTTTGTATTTCCTCAGTGCTTACCGGGTGGGCGCCGATGTTCAGCAGCTTTATTCTGTGGCGCATTGTGGGTGGTACGGCCATCGGACTCAGTTCAAACGTGTCGCCGCTCTACATCGCGGAGGTGAGCCCGGCTGCGGTTCGCGGCCGTCTGGTGAGCCTGAATCAGTTTGCGATTGTCGTCGGCATTCTGCTGGCTCAGGTGGTGAATTCGTGCATTGCCCGGCCGGTGGCGGCCGGCGAGACTTCCCGGATGCTGCTGCATTCGTGGAACGTTCAGTACGGATGGCGGTGGATGTTCTCGGCGGTCGCCTTGCCCGCGGCCATCTTTACGGTCGCCTCCGCTTTTCTGCCGGAGAGCCCACGCTGGCTGCTCCATCGCGGACTGCAACAGCGAGCCGCAGCAGTGCTGGAGCGCATTGGGGGCAGACATTATGCTTCTGAAGAGCTGGCTGCCATCGAGCAATCCCTGAAAGCCGCGACGGCGAACCGATCCTCCTGGCGAGAACTGCTGAGGCCCGGAGTGCGCGGTCTGGCGCTGCTGGGCATTGCGCTCGTGGCGCTGCAGCAGTGGACCGGCATCAATGTGCTGTTCAACTATGCGGGTATCGTCTATCGAAGCGCGGGCTACGGAACGAACACGATCTTCCTCGACATCGTGGTCACCGGCGCCATCAATCTGGTGTTTACGATTCTGGCGATGGTTCTCGTGGATCGGCTGGGGCGGAGAAAGCTCATGCTCTTCGGCTGTCTGGGAATTGCTGTGTTTCAGTTGCTCTGCGCTCTTGCCTATCGCAGCGACTGGCCGGCTCCGGCGATCCTGACGCTGACGCTGGCGGCGATTGCCTGCTATG
>JAJZIF010000120.1 GCA_021810735.1 Acidobacteriota bacterium | reverse complement strand
TGAGATCGCGCAGATAGCCGCCTAATTTTTCCGGGGGAACGGCGGAATCTTCCCAACCCTCCCAGCCGATCGGCTCGCCGGGAACGAAGACGGTGGCGCCGAGGCCGGACTCGCGGACCTTCCAGACACGTTTGGCTTCCGATTGGGAATAGAGGCGCGCATGAGGAGCGGCAGAGATTTTCTTGTACGCATCGATCATGGCTTTGGCCTGGGCCGTGGCTTCCTCGATGCTGTCCGCGCCAAACTCCGCCAGCAAGTGGCCGCCGCCATCGGGCAGCAGTGCGAGGTCGTTGACGACGAGATGCTTGCGGCGCATAAATTCCACCAGCAGGGCGTCAAAGCCTTCCAGTCCGATGGGTTTGTGCTGCAAGACGAACGGTACATGGTCGGCAGCGACGAAGGCGTCTTGAAAGCCCATGCCCACCAGAACGCGGCACGGCGGGCTGGGCATGAGGCGCAGCGTCGCTTCGAGAACGGTGACACAGGTGCCTTCGCTGCCCACCAGTGCTCGGGCAACGTTGAAGCCATTTTCGGGAAGGAGATCGTCGAGGTTGTAGCCAGAGACGCGGCGGGGGATTTTGGGAAATCGTTCGCGAATCAACGTGGCGTAGCGGTTGCGGATTTTCTGCAAGCCGGCGTAGATTTCGCCGCGTCTGCCGCCTGCCTGGATGATGGCTGTCAGTTCTTCTTCGGTGGTGGCGCCTACTTCGAGCACGGTGCCGTCGTAGAGCAGCACACGCATGGAGTCGATGTTGTCCACGGTCTTGCCGCCCATCAGCGCATGGACGCCGCAGGAGTTGTTGCCAATCATGCCGCCGAGCGTGCAACGGCTGTGGGTGGCGGGATCCGGGGCGAAGGTCAGATGATGTTTCTCGGCGGCTTCGCGCACGCGATCGAGCACGATACCGGGCTCGACGCGGGCCTGCCTGCGGTTGGGATCGAGTCCCAGGATGCGATCGACATACCTGGAAAAATCCAGCACGACGGCTACATTGCAGCACTGGCCCGCGAGGCTGGTACCCGCGCCGCGAGAGAGGATAGGAGCACCAAATGTGCGGCAGACAGCAACGGCGGCTTCGACGTCGGCGGTATCCACTGGGAGCACAAGGCCGATGGGAAGCTGACGGTAGTTGGAGGCGTCGGTGGCATAGAGGGCGCGGCTGCCGGAGTCGAAGCGTACCTCGCCGCGCAGGGATTTGCGCAGTGCCGTCTCCAGTTCGTGATGCGCGGAGAATTGTTCATGTCCATGCGCCGGAGCTTTTTCGAGCAGAATCGGAAACTGCGACCCTTCCATTTCAGTCCCTCTATGTATTGAGTATTGAACGTCGATGCGGCGTGTCCGCATTCGGCGCACCGGTTTAGCGCATCAGGGGCGGAATATTCCAGTCGTCCACGACGATGCCCATGTCTTTGAGCGCGGCAATGGTGACTTGCAGATGGTTCTGGCGCCATGCCTGGTTTTGCGGGGTTTGCCGCAACTCGCCAATGGCGACGACGCGCCCATACGGCCATGCACCGTCCGGCAGAGAGGAGAGGGCCTGCGGCAGGTCCGCCAGACGAATATTCAATACCTGTTTCCGCGCGACAGCCAGACGCGTCATTCCGCCGCGATCGATCGGACTGGAATTTTCATCCGGCAAATAAATGCGCAATTGAATCATGTCCGACTCAACGGCCAGAAAAGGATTCTTCCATTGTGCTTCCTGATCGATCGCCAGGTACGTGTCCTTCGAGGGGGAAGCGATCTGACGCAATTCCTGGCGGGCCGCGTTTTTTGAGGCATTCCAGGAAGCGGCATGACCGGACATATCGAATGAATTGCCATGTCTGCATCCGCCGATGGCAAGCAGCCCGAACCACGTGAATAGAACCAGACCATTGAACCGAAGAAAGGAGACCCGCATCGTTTTCAGGATATCAGTGCGGCAATAGGTGCGACTGCCTAACGCCCCTGCCAGATGGGTTCGCGCTTGGCGAGAAACGCCGCGATCCCTTCGGCTTTGTCGGCGGTGCCGCAGCACAGTCCGAAGAGCGCAGCCTCGAGCGACAAGGCTTCGTCGAGCGGAAGATCGTAGCCGCGATCGACGGCTTCGAGCGAGTAGCGGACGGCCAGCGGCGCCATGGCGGCGATGGTGCGCGCGATGGCTTCTCCGCGCGCCAGCAACTCATCGGGCGCGACCACTTCATTGACCAGGCCCACACGGAGCGCGTCCGTGGCAGAGAGAATTTGCGCAGTGAGAATCATGTGCAGCGCAACTCCTTTGCCCACCAAGCGCGCCAGCCGCTGCGTGCCGCCGTAGCCGGGGATCAGGCCGAGCTTCACTTCGGGCTGGCCGAGCTTGGCATTCTCACTGGCGATGCGCAACGTGCATGCCAGGGCCAGTTCGCATCCGCCGCCGAGCGCAAAGCCATTGATGCAGGCAATGACTGGCTTGCCGCAAGTTTCGACGGAACGAAAAACTTCCTGACCGCGCAAAGCAAGTTTGCGGCCCTCCGCGCCGTTGACCGCGGCTAGTTCCTGAATGTCGGCCCCGGCGGCAAAGGCCTTTTCTCCCGCGCCGGTGAGAATGGCGGCGTGGATAGAGGCGTCGTCGCGGATGGCTTGAATTGCGGCTTGCAGATCCTGCAGAGTTGCGCCGTTGAGGGCGTTCAGAACCTTGGGGCGGTTCAACGTGAGGAAGGCAATTCCGTCGCGAATTTCAAAAAGAAGATTTTCAAACGGCGTTTCCGATGTCATGGCTGGAGGACCTCGACGCGATTTTCAGGAAGACTGGTGAGTCTATCAATTCCATCCCCCGCCGCGCAAAGACGACCCCGACGCCGGCATTCGGCGAGCCTCGGTCACGGCGTTGTACCATCGAAACATGATCAAAGGAATCACACTCGTGCGCGCCGCGCGCACATCCGCCGAGTTTGACACGTTGGCGAGCTTTTTTGGCGCGTTGGGTTTCGAGCCGGGGAAGGCCTGGGCTGACAACGAGGGCCGCAGCGCGCCTTTTCTGGCGCCGCTGGGCAATCTGGAATTTGTTGCCGGACGACTGCCTGCCACGCCGGAAATTCTGATCGAAGTAACTGGGCTCGACGCCGTCTATGCGGTAGCGAAGAATTGGGCTGCCGAGAGCGGCGCGCCTGCGGAAAGCGGACAGAAAATTTCGGAGATCGCGCAGACCCATTGGAATTCGCGGGTATTTACCGCCGAACCTGTACCGGGAATGATCTTCGGATTCTGGGAATCGGACAACCCGCACCATGGGAAACCCGTGGCAATCGAGGGAGACCTGAGCGCCGCCGGCATGAGGTTTGGGATCGTTGTTGCGCGCTGGAACGCGGTGATTACCGATCGGTTGTTGCAAGGCGCGCTGGACGCATTGCTGCGGAGCGGAGCGAAAAAAGACGCGATTACAATGGTGCGCGTTCCCGGCAGCTGGGAGATTCCGGCGGCTGCGCGCTTGCTTGCCAACAGCGGGCAGGTGGATGCAATCGTCACGCTGGGGGTTCTGCTGCGCGGAGACACCGCGCACTACGAGGCAATCTACACGGAAGTCTCGCGTGGCATTGGCCAGTCGCAACAGGACACGGGCGTGCCGCATGCTTTCGGCGTGTTGACCTGCGAAACGCTGGAGCAGGCGCTGGATCGAGCCGGCCTGAAGATGGGCAATAAGGGATTTGAAGCGGCGCTGGCGGCGATTGAAATGGCGGCGGTCAAGAAGAAGATTGTAACCGCTTCAGTTACAGACATCGCGGCAGGCAGGTAAAACGTGGGCAAACGCCGCAAGTCCCGTGAAATCGCGATGCAAATGCTGTTTCAGGCAGACCTTGGCAAGCAGAACGCCGATGAGGTGCGACGGACATTTTGGCAGGCGCGGGAAGACGTCGCCCCGGACACGCAGGGGTTTGCTGAAGATATTTTTCGGGTTGCCATCGAACGGCAGGAAGAGATCGATACCTACATCGCCACCGCGAGCGAGCATTGGCGGCTGGAACGGATGGCCGCGGTGGACCGCAATTTGCTGCGGGCCGCCATTGCGGAAATGCTCGCCTATCCAGCGACGCCGTTGCCCATTATCATCAACGAATCTCTTGAGATTGCACGCTTGTACTCGGCGCCGGAATCGGTCCACTTTTTAAACGGCATTCTGGATGCGGTTGCTCGCGCGCTGCCGCGCACCGCCAAACAGATTGCTCCGCGTCCCGCGAAAGAGACCCCGAGGTAGCGGGTCTTTCGGGCGGCCAACCTGTCAGGGCAGGTTCCTCGTAGCGAAGTAAACAAATCCCGACGATTTGTACAGAGTTAACTCCGCCATCACCCTCTGGATTCTTCGCTGCGCTCAGAATGACTCCTCTCTTTTTCAATACGGTATCTGTATATCTTCTCTAGTTTTTCTGCGCCGAGGTAATCGCTCCCTGCAATGGGCGCGGCCGGGAGGCGAGGAACAGCGCCGGTACCGGATTGTTCTGGGTGCAGGCCAGGAATGGATTCGCCGGGGCGGTCGTGGTGGTGCCGCAGGTCAGACTTGGATTGATTTTCTGCGTGTCCGTCAACGTGGCAGTGTTGATGAAGTGCACCGAGTCGTCGCCGCTGGTCGAGACATAGAAGGTCGTGGTATCGGGGCTGAAGGTACCGCCGATAGGGGCTCCGGCCTGGCCGGTGAGCGCGACGTTGACCACGCTGCCTGTCGTCGTCTGTCCGGCAGGACAGTTGCCAGCCGCCGACTGAGCAGCGGTGCATGGAACCTTATAGGCCGGCAGCGTGTTGTTGCTTCCCGTCGAACTTGCCGGCAGGAAAGTGACGAAAGCCACTTGAGAGTTCGGCGAAACCAGCACCTGCTCTATGGACGCGATGTTCGGCGTTGCCAGGCTGAATTGCGTGGGCGTGCTGGGAAATTGCAAAGGCGTTTTCAACGGACATTGGCCGTCTGGAATGGTCACGGCAATATCGTTGAGCTGGCCGCCGCTGGACGCAGTCGCGCCAATGATGTGATAGCCATCGGTGGTGGCACCCAGCTGATCGGTTGCGGCCGACACGGTGGCGGCATTCGGATAATATTCCGTGGGATTCACAGCTACGGTTGGATCGGCTAGACCGGTGGGTGGAGGGCCAGCGCTCTGCGCGGCATTATTCGGCCCAATCGCGCAATAGCCGAACGCAGTGGTGGTGGGACCGGATGCAAAGGCGCCCACCCCGGGGATGGTGACGGCGACGCCGGTGGAATCGATAGGGCAGTTGCCGGTTTGACCATTCTCAGTGCAAACGTGCCAGCCCGTGAACTTCGAGTATGTGTAGAGAACATTGCCGCCGGCAATGTAGACGGTCTGGCTGTCCTGGGTAAAGGACGCGCCGTAGGGTGGGTTGACCTCGACCGAAGGATCGATGGGCTCACTGTTCGAGTTACAGGCAATGGTAGGTCCGGGAGCGCCGAAAGAGATCACGGAAGATGAAGTTGCCGTTGTGGTCGCGGTTGCGGTTGCGGCAGGCGTGTAGAGATAGAAAAGCTGGCGGCATGGATCGTGGATGATCACGAGACTGTCGTCGGGAGCAACGGCGAGCACAGTGCCGGGAACATTGGTGGCCTGGGTCGTCAGCGCGGCGCCAGTAACTGGGGAGATCGATGCGACCATGAGTTCCGCGGCGCTTCCGAAGAACAGATGGTTGCCCAATTCATCCATCACCATCGAATTTGGCTGATAGGGCAGGCGTGTCGGCGTTCCAACGGTCCCAGTCAGGAAGTCCACGGGGACGAAGTTGTAGGACTGAGGGCTGGCCATATAGAGAATGTTCGAACCTGGACCCGGCGTATGCACATCTATCGGATTGCTGGCAATCGGCAAGCCAGTACTGAGATTCGCGATTTCATTTTGCGGCGCCGGATTGCAGATCCCCGGCAGGCACTGGGCCACGATGGCCGCGTCGCTGGGAAATACCGGCGCCACCGCGCCGGTATTGCTGACGGGGATGTTGATGGGGTCGTTGGAGGAATAGAGAAGCGAGAGCCCGGTGATCGGATTGCCCTGCGTGTCGAGAACGGTTGTCGTCAGCGGCTGAATATTGTTGGGATTGACGGTGACGGTTTGCTGGGGGGTCGTGCCCACGGTCAACTGAATGCTTTTCGGCGGGCAGGTAAAGAAATATCCGGCGGTGCTTGTGGCTTGGGCAACGGTCGCGGAGATGACGGACGCACCCGGCTGGTGTGCTGTAGCAACACCATTCTGATCGATAGAGACAATATTGGAGTTCTGTGGCGTAAAGGTCAAATGGCCCGTATTGCAGGTAATGTCCTGCGTTCCGCTGTACACAGTGGCCGCCAGTTGAGCGGTTCGGTTCTGAGACACGCAGCTATTCAGCGCATATACAGGAGCGTTTTCCGGAGACGCGGTAATGGGATTGTTGGGGCATGTATGCACCGAACTCTTACCGCCCAGGAGGACGCTGGTGACCGGGGGATGGACAAAGACAGGCACTGGATTGCTGGTGGCCCCGCCGCCGCTGGCGGTAACGTAGGCGATGCCGCCATTCGCCTGAAAGATAGGGGAGCCCGGCTGGGGTGGGATACAGGTCGTAAAGTCGGGAATGTTGTTGCCGGAATTGCGATTCCATGTGCCGCCGCAGACCCTGCCGGTCGGAGACACATCTCCCAATAACAGATTGCTGGTGCCATAGGTATAGTTCGTTACGGTGACCGCGGTACCCTTGCAGTTTTCCGCGGAGGGCGCGAGGGTAGTGGAAATCTGACCATAACTGAGGGAGATCCCATAGGTAGCCGGTTCCAAGTCGATCTTATAAACGGCGGTGAGCATCGGACCGCTCTGGAAGCCGCTGCAATAGTTCTGGCCATAGTTATTGATGCAACCAGTGGTTGACAGGCCGACGGGTAGGGATAGAACTAGAAGAACCGCAGAAAATACGAACCGCCGCATTGAACCTCCCCGCCGCCGCTTGGCGCGGACTGGCGGTTACTAAAAACAACTATCGTGACGCGAGTCAGATAATTCATTTTAGGGCCCCGGTGCGGCTTCGGCAACCGCCGCGGGCTGAGATCGCAAATTCAAGGGGCAGGGGGCGCGCTATTGTCGCGCAGCAATCGCGCTTCGGATTGGAGAATTGCGGGAGTGAACGACAACCTGGCTAGCGCAGAGGCATCGGACGGGAAGGGGCCGAGGCGGCGTGGCGTCACGCGGAAAGAAATTCAGTGAACCAGGTCTGCTACGGGCTTCCAGGGTTTGCCCTGGGACTCGGCGACGGGTTTGCAGGTCAGCAGGCCGTCGTAGGTGTTCACGCCGTCCTGCAAGCCGCTGTCGGCCTGAATCGCGGCTTTCGCGCCCATCTTCGCCAGCCGCATCACATAGGGGAAGGTCGCATTCGTCAACGCCAGGGTCGAGGTATGCGGCACCGCCGCCGGCATGTTGGTTACGCAATAATGCACCACGCCTTCCAGGACATACGATGGATCGCTGTGCGTGGTGGGCCGCGCGGTTTCAACACAGCCGCCTTGATCGATCGCAACGTCGACGATCACCGCACCCTTCTTCATGGTCGCAACCATCGCTTTCGTCACAATTTTTGGAGCGGCGGCGCCGGGGATCAGCACACCGCCGATGACCAGGTCCGCCTCTCGCACGGCGCGGCTGACGTTGTAGGAGTTCGATGCGAGCGTGTACACGCGTCCATTGAAAATGTCGTCCAGTTCGCGCAGGCGATTCAGATTGCTGTCGATGACCGTGACCTTCGCGCCCATGCCCATGGCGACCTTGGCAGCATTGGTACCGACGATGCCGCCGCCGATGACGCAGACGTTCCCCGGCGGCACGCCCGGAACTCCTCCTAACAGCACACCGCGCCCGCCTTTTTCTTTCTCAAGATGGGCGGCGCCGACCTGCACCGACATGCGGCCCGCCACCTCCGACATGGGGGTGAGCAGAGGCAGCGCGCCGGCTTTGTCGCGGATGGTTTCGTAGGCGATGCCAATCACTTTCTTCTCCAGCAGCTTGGCGGTCAAGACTGGGAGGGGTGCAAGATGCAGGTAGGTAAAGAGGATCAGGCCTTCGCGGAAATAACCGTACTCTTTTTCCACGGGCTCTTTGACCTTGACGATCATGTCCGCCAATCGCCAAACGTCGTAGGCAGAGCCAACAATTTCCGCCCCGGCAGACTGGTATTCGTCATCCGGGAGCGACGACAAATCCCCCGCCCTGGTCTCCACCAGGACTGTGTGTCCTGCTTCCGTCAGAGCCTTGACACCGGCAGGCGTCACGCCGACGCGGCTCTCGTGATCTTTCAGTTCTCTCGGAACACCAATGATCATTGCTACTCTCCCAGGAGAACGTTTCCGTTCTCTAGTCAATCTGCTAGAGCCTGTTTCATAAATGATTTGGCGGAATCGCCCAAATGCTCACAAGGGCTAAAACCCGCGGTTTTTGTCGCATCGAGCGGCACGACTGAAGTCGCTCCCTGATACAAAGCATGTTTATGAGACGAGCTCTAGTCAATCTGCGCGCGCTGGAGTCGATCGGAATAATCCACGTAGACCGACTTCCACGTGGTGTAAAAGTCCAAAGCTCCGATGCCGCCTTCGCGATGACCGTTCCCCGTCTGTTTGACGCCGCCGAAGGGCAGATGCACCTCGGCTCCTATGGTGGGCGCGTTGATGTACACAATGCCGGTTTCCAGGTCGCGCATGGCCTGATAGCCGCGGTTTACGTCGCGAGTATAGATAGATGCGGAAAGTCCATAGGATACGTCGTTGGCAATCCGGATGGCGTGCTCCAAAGAGTCGCATTGCAGCAGGCTGACGACAGGGCCAAACACCTCTTCCCGCGCAATCCGCATGGCGGGCTGGACGCCGGACAAAATGGTCGGCGCGAAGAAATACCCGGCTGCGTGCGCTTTCCCTTGCAGGCGCTTGCCACCGGTCAACAGCGTGGCTCCTTCC
>JAJZIF010000119.1 GCA_021810735.1 Acidobacteriota bacterium | reverse complement strand
AAACGCCATCGTCGCCCTCCGCTGCTGCCATCTCAACGGCCAATTCGAGGATTACTGGGAGGGTCGCCGGGCCGCATGATTCCCACTTTTATGTCGCACACCCTACCGCAAATACCTGCGCGCCGGCGGCAAGCAGTTCGCCGTGGACGAGGACAAGATCAAGCAGGAAGCACGCTACAACGGCAAGTGGGTGCTGACGACCAACATGGATTTGCCGGCGCCGGAGGTGGCGCTGAAGTACAAGCAACTGTGGATGGTGGAAGATGTCTTTCGCTCGATGAAGTCGCTGCTGGATACCCGGCCGATCTATCACAAGTGCGACGAGACGATTCGCGGGCACGTGTTTTGCTCGTTTCTGGCGCTGCTGTTGCGCAAGGAACTCGATCACCGTTTGGCGCGCAGGCAGTGGAAGCTGGAATGGGCCGACGTGGTCCGGGACCTGGAACAACCTGGTGGAAATGGAAGTTGCGATCAACGGCAACGGGTACGTTTTTCGCGGCCAGACGCCGGGCGTGACGGGCAAGGTCTTTCAAGCCTGCGGTGTAGCCCTGCCGCCGGTGCTGCGCTCGTGCTGAACCCAGCTTCCGTTCGGCGCACGGGAGAGAAAGCGTGTCACTACGCCGTTTTAACAATCGTAACCTGCTGAAACAGTGAAACTTCCGCCATCATGGTGTAGAAGATGAGTCTGAGAAAATCGACGACGGGTGCTTGCATTTGCACTGACGATATGGTTGCGCTCATACTCACTCCTTCAGCCAACATAGCTCGGTTGTAGATCACAGCAAAACAGTTCGGATGCCGGTTAGGTCGCAGAAGTCGGCCATCGCCGCATAGAGATGTTTCCCATAGCCAAGGCACGCGTATTCATTCATCCAGTTTTGAAGAAGAGCTTCGATGTCGCAGTGCGCAGTTACAAAACCATGCGGCCAGAATGGTATGTTGCACTCCTGTAGCCGTTGTTGTAATTGATCCTTCGAAGGTTCAAAGATGCTGGCACGCACGAGTACCATCGTGAACTCTCCGTTCACGCGGCCCAGACGCGCCAACACCCCCTCCCCCGCCTTGCAAACTAACTTGACGGAGAGTCCGCCAGCCCCTCCTTCTGTAGGAATGCCATGTTCGGCAAATCCAGCAGGTCCTAGTTTGCTGGCGAGCGACGGCGGACAGGCGCCGTCTCCAATAATTTTGATCTCGTTCGTTTTCTTGTCAATGTGCTGGAGATCGCCGTAGTAGACGCGCTCTTCACTCAGCTTGGTCAGCAGAAAAACCGTGAGGGCCGTGTTGAAATCTCCTAGTGTGGACGTACCATAGCCGTCCTCCAACATCATGCTTTGCGCAAAACACGTGGCAGAGTAATCATCCGCCAGCCCAGGGAACGATTGAATGGTGTAGAAGTCGAATCCCTCGCGCTCGACAATCTGCTTCAGCGCCAGGTAGAGACGGATCGAGCGTTCATTCACTACATTCTCCGGCGGAACAGAACCGAAGAGTTGCTTCAACCGCGGTCCGAGTTGCTTGATTTCTTCCGGCGGAATTTGCTCGGCGGTCCGTATTACTTCTGTGGTGTCGCGAGAATCGATGTCGACCCCAAACATTCGCATCCATTGCGATGGATCAGCCGCCCCGCAGGTCTGGCCCATTCCCCGGCCGCCAAACGTACCCATCGTAGAAAGGTTCAGCATGCTCTTCAAGTGTGCAGCTTGCGCAAAGCTGACGATGCTCGCAATGGTTTCGCTGGCTTCCACTTCTCCATAAACAAACTTGTGCGGCACTCCAATCTCAAGCAGACCGCCGTGCAGGACAAGCCCCCCGACCGGCCTCCAACCTTGCGAGCCGGGATGCGTCCATACCAACACTCCCTTGCCAGTCGCGGCATACTCTCGGATGGCGGCCACCATGTTCGCCGCCCAAACCCAGGTGCCAGAGAACAGGATGACCGCATCGACCTTCTCGTCGCGCTTCATCTGGCGTAGCGCAACTTTCGCCTCTTCCTTGGTCGCCACAACCACTGGATACTCGACTAACTGAACGCCCGCGGCGATGAGCTGTCGTTTCGCGGCGGCAAGTATCGACTCATCAATAAATGGCTTGCCCATGGGATCTAACAGACCGTCCTTATGAACACCGTACACAATAAAACCAATGGTTGGCTGAATCACGCATTTACTCCTAATTTATTTGCGGGGTTGCTGTACGACTTTCAAATCTGCTCAACAGAGAATTTAACTCGACATATTGCTTCTTTATCGGAAGGTAAGCGCGCGTAAGGTCACGATCCGGCTCAAATACCTTCTCCTCTCGAACCATTTGCTTCACCGCCTCACAGATGGTTGGATACTGTCCAACAGCTACGCTGGCAAGTATCGCGCCACCAAGGCACACAGATTCCGGACAGCTCATTAAGTGGAACCTGCGCTCGGCGATCGAGGACCGTAGCCACATGCCAAGCAGGGACCGTGTTCCTCCTCCGGTAGCATAGATGTCCGTAAACTGGCCGAGTATTTTCCCGAAAATGTCGGTCATGACGGAAAGTTCGCAGGCTATCCCTTCGAGGATTCCCTTGTAGATATCACCGCGATGGGAGCTTGCTGTAAGTCCCAGGATTGCACCCCGCGCGTTCGGATTGAAATCAGGGTTGCAAGTTCCAATCAGGTGCGGCACAACCTGCAAGTCGCTTGGCTGCTCCGGCGCGAGTAACTCGATCGCAGACAAATACGCCTCCTCTGCTTCACTTGATAACCCGTCTGCATTCGGGGGACGAAGAAGATCAGAAAACCAATGGATCATGATGCCTGCCGGAAAATACGCCAGCGTAATGTATTTGTCCGGAATTACATGGCAATACGTATTCAGGCTATAGTCCAGTGCTTCCTCACTAATCTGGGGTTCATCGGAAGTAGCCGCGATACTCTCATACGTTCCTATCGAGTCGAAGACTTTTCCAGAAGTAATAACGCCCACTCCCACAGCACCACATGCCTGATCGTGCCCACCCACAATCATCAACGCGCCCGCACTTAGTCCAAGTTGCCGGGCTGCCTCGTGGGATAGTTTCCCCGCGATTGTTCCGGCGAGGACTGGGACTGGAAAGGAATCCTTCTCCATGCCAATAAGGGACAAGATCTCATCCGACCAGCATTTTTGGCGGATATCGAAGGCCATGAACCTGGAGGCGAGCGAGTAATCGATATACGGAGGAAGTCCAAGTCGCAAAAGGATATAGCTGATGACGCCAAGAAAACGAGTACCAGCCTGAAACAATTCCGGTTCATGTTTGCGCAGCCATAGCAACTTAGGCACGGGATACATGGTGTGAGAGGTATGGCCGGTCAGTTCGAATAGATGCTTACGACCAATCTGCTGCTCGCACCACGCAGCTTCTTCCGACGCGCGTGTATCAATATTCAAAATCGCAGAGCGAAGAGGCGCGCCAGCCGAGCCTACAGGGATGAGAGTTTCCCCGTGAGAACTGAGGCATACAGCCTCAATCGTACCCTCACGTTGTGAGCCGCAGATCGACCGCGATACGACAGTTACGGCATCCAGAAAAGCGTCAGGCTTCATTTCCGCAAACGATGGCTGGGGGAATTCCGGCGCGTACGAGTGCGTGCATTGCGCCAAGGTCTCGCCTGAGGAAGAGAACAACACTCCTTTGCAACGACTCGATCCTATATCAATCGCGAGCAGGCTCATGCAGCTGTCCTAACGATCATCCATCACTCGCCAAGCGCGTGGACGTTTTTATTTTTGTAAAAATGCACTCGCCGGTGACGAAAAGGTTCGTCCTGCTTTTCTCTCGACTATGCGAACTTCATTCTCTGCCACCGTCACACGATCGACGCCCCGAAAGTCCGCCGGCACATCGACGAGAAGGGCCATATAGCGAAGATTGACCGTCGCCTTTGCCGGCAGCCAGCAATAGGTAGGTTCATTGAACAAATGGCCTTGCGATATCGTCTCTCGCCTGGGAATCGCAAATGGCGTAGTGCTGAATTCCAAGCCCCTGCAGAAGGCTTGTTGGTTCCATGGTGCATGGGATCGCGCCAGGCGCTCTTCCCAGTTCCCCACCCATGGAAAATCCGCGCGACGGAATACATAAATCATCAACAGTTGCAATCTAGGGTTCGCGGCAGCGACATACCCGAACTCTACCTGCGGATCGAGCAGTTGGGCCGTGTATTGCGAGTAAATTTTGTCCGGCATCGTTCGCAAATCGTGTTGACTTCCATCCATCCCCGGCGCCATCGGCCATTCAAAGTCGGCATCGGGATGCACCAACATACTGCTACTGAAACTCTCGGAAGAAACTCTGCATTTGGTCGCAGGCATGTCGACGATGGTCGTTCCACATTCCAGAAACGGAGGCCCCAGCGTGACGTGCTCATTCCAGGAGATGGGACGATCCAGGCTCATCAGGTTTGTAGCGGATTCCTCGATGTACACCACGGGAGCATGTAGGTCGATCGAGAGTTTGCGTGAAAATTCTATTCTTGCTTCCAGCAGTGACAATCTGAATTCGGCAGTCGGCGCGCTGGTCTCCTTTGCCGCGGAGACGCTCCACTGCATAGCAGGCGCCTCGCCGTGCGTGCTGTGTCCGGCTGCAATTTCGTCGGCCGAAGGCGGCCCGAAAAAATCGAAGCTAAGACTGTGTCCGGCAATCCCCGCCAGCAATCTCCCATCCGGCAGCGGACCATACGTTGCAGCATCCGTGGTTACGTCGTACCGGTACGGTTCCATCGTCTTCCACGTTGGCCTCCACAGCGGATTGATTCCGGGATGGCGATTCGAAACCATCTCGCAAATGTGGCCGCCACCTTCCAGCATGGAGACGTGCCCCCACTCGCCAGTAAGACGAAATCCAGGACGCCCGTCCAGCAGGTCGCCCACGCGCTCGAGTCTGTCGGTTCGCTCACTCTTCACTGTGGTCATGATTGCGCCAGCACCCCCGCATCCGCATGATCCAATACTGCACGCGCCTGCCGCAAAAATGCCAGCATATCATCAGCCTGGAAAACATTGCGACCAAAGAAAACGCCTGCAGCCCCAGCCTTGACTGCTCCGCGAACCACATCCAATGCGGCAGCATTCCGACTCCCGCCAAGCACCAGAATTGGAATCGGGCACTCCTCAACCACGGACCGCATCGCCGCTACGCTGCCGGCATAATCCGTCTTGATCACGTCGGCTCCCAACTCCACGGCCATCCGTGTGTGGAGTTTCAACCACTTGGAATCGCCCGGGTTTTCCACCCCTTTACCTCGCGCCAGCGTCTCCACAATCAGCGGAATTCCGATCTGTTCACACTCGCGGGCAACTCGAGCATTGCGCTCAACCTCCTTGGCCTCGAAGTCGGCATCTCCTGTGCCCACCACCATATACGTCAGCACCGCATCGGCGCCCTGGCGAAGCGCCTCTTCCGGCGTTGCCAACATACAACTGCGAAGCAGTCCGCCTGCACCTTCCGACAGGGAATTCCACACCGTCGTCCAATCGATCCGCGCAATGATTCCTGGCGTCCTGCCTGGGCCTAGAGATTCCGCGCAGTGGCGTAGCAGGCCCAGGTTGAGCAGAATTCCATCCACACCGGCATCGGCAAACTGCCTAATTTGATGAATTGGATTTTCCGTCCCGCGTATTGGCCCCAATACCAGCGCGTGGTCGAACGCAACCACCAGGGAACCGCGTCCTGGCCCCCGCAAAATCCGATTGAGGCGAATTGTCTTTCCAACGTCTCCCAAGACCCCCCCTTAGCTTGTCGTTTCTATGCAAACATGGTTACACCTTTCATAAAGTATCGAGAAAACGCTTCGAATGTCAATCCTTTGTGTTCATTATTATTCCTTTATGATCGCTTTGACGAGCGATATCTGCGGAAATGAGGCATTGCTGCTATGCTCAGAATCGTTATGATCGACAGCGGGGCGACAAGCATCGCGGTGCGAGATATAGAGGGCTAGAACATGCTCGCTGAGGAACGGCGTTTCCGAATTTGTGAAGTGCTCGCCAGGCAGCGCACTGTGAGCGCTACTGAGCTGAAAACGACGCTTGGCGTGACCGCCGCGACGATCCGCAGAGATCTGGCGGCACTGGAAGAAGAAGGCTTGCTGGTGCGCTCCCATGGAGGAGCCGTTTCCAAGACGACCAGCACCAACTTCCAGCCGTCCTATGAAGCTCTTGGAAGGATCAATCTGGAACAGAAGCAGTGGATCGCGGAAGCAGCCGCAAAATTGATTCTCGACGGCGATACAGTTTTTCTGGAAGGCAGCACCACGGTGTACGAGCTCGCCGCGCACCTGCTGCAGCGGAACCGTCTCACGGTAGTCACCAACTCACCGCTGATCGTCTGCCATCTGCAGCGGGCTGCACACATCAATGTCATGTGCACAGGAGGCGACCTGCAGCGCGATATCTTCTATCTTTCAGGGCTGTGGGCGCAGCGGTCGTTGACTGAAATTCGAGTGGACAAGGCTGTTCTGGGCATCAGCGCGATCGATCCGGACTATGGCATTTCGACGGCGAGTCAGAGTGAAGCTTCGATCAAAAAACAGATCACGAAAGTTGCCAAGGAACGGATCGGATTGGCCGACCACAGCAAATTCGGCAATCAAGGGTTCGCCTATGTCGGGCCATCCACCGACATTCATACGCTGGTGACAGATTCCGGCACCGACCAGAAATACATCACCACTCTGCGGGAATCTGGAGTCCAGGTCATCGTCGCCGGACGGCAAGAGAACCGCACATCTGCCGGCCGAACCCAGCCGACCGCCGGATAAATGTTTCCGGCTGCGTTAGTACTCCGGAGAAATCAACTTATCCAACTCGGAAATTGAAAACGTATCAGACTTACGACCTTAAACATCTGCTGCATTGGACCCAGTGGCGAAGATGACATCAATTGTGAGCCATGTGCTGCCACGATCGAAAGCGCGGATCGCCTCCGCCAATCTTCTATCCGCAACTGTAGTACTGGATCGGTTCTTCTGATGTCATAGGTTGCCGAGATACCGTTCGCGCAGACTTCTCTTTTAGGGAAGGCCGCGATTCGCTCGTTTGCTTCGCTATACACCTTCAGGAAAATCGGCCTAATGCGGCGCCGGACCCAGCACCACCTGAACGAAATCGTCCGGCCGAATGAGTTTCGCGAAGGCCGCGCGCACTTGATCTGCCGTCATTGAAAAATAGAGCTTCGCCGCAACTTCCGGTTCATCCAGAGGAAGTCCCATCACAGCGCGCCGCAGGAGGCCCGCGGCAACGCTGCTTTCGCTGGCTTCCGCCAGCGGAATCTGCCGCAGCAACAAAGCCTTCGCCTGCTGCAATTCCGCTGGGGTGGCGTCGGTCGTTTGCATTTCTCGCAAATCGCGAGCGATCAGAGCGTTCGCCTTCGAGACATTCCCGGGATTGGCTCCATACGTTACTGAGAAAACAGTCCGTGTTTTTTCGGCCGCGAGCGCGTTCGAAACGAAGTATACGTACCCCGTCTTCTCCCGCAAGTCGCGATATAACCGCGTGGCGTAGAATCCGCCTCCCAACACGTGATTGCCCAGTTCCAAGGCATAGTACTCAGGGTCGAAGCGATTCATGGGCAGCTCTTCGGAAAGCGAAACGCTGTCTTGAACACGCGTGGGATCGGGCACGTCTTTCGCCGTCGGGTGATTGGGCGGGACAGGCTCAAGATCCACCTGAGGTTTTGGCCCCGTCGCTTTCCAACTGTCGAAGTCTTTTTCGATCGCGGCGCGAGCTTCCTCGGGTGTAATGTCCCCGATCACAACGATGGTAGTCAAATCGGGACGAAAGGTCTTCGCGTAATAGTTTTGGACATCGTTCAAAGTCAGGGAATCGACCGTTTGCGGGGTCGCCTGACGCAACGCCGGGTCTTTGGGTGGCAACAATCCTTTCGATTGCGCGCGGTCGGCCAGGTAGCGGGGACTCTTGAGCACGTCCGCCAGAGACTGCGACGTCTGCTGCTGCACGATTTTGAATGCGGGCGCGGGCAGCGCCGGATGAAGTTCGTTGTCGGCGAGCAAAAACAGTCCGCGGTCAAAATACTGTTTCAATACTTGCAGGGAAAAGTCCGAACCTGCGGACTCATTTGCGCCGATGTCATCGAGCGCCTTCTGGAACGCGATTCGATCAAGCGTCGTGGTGCCGTAGGAAAACAGGTCGCCGAGTACACTGCCAACGCCGTCCTGACCGGCAGGCGTTTCCAGGCTGCCTTGATGGCGGATATGTCCCATCACAGTGACGGTTGGAGTGGTTCGGTCGGTCTGGACAATCAGCCGAATCCCATTCGGCAGTACGGTGTCGGAGGGATGCAGGTTCCATTTCGGCAGCGCCAGTTTGCTCAGTTCAGTTTCTGCCCAGGGCGGCAATGGCACTGGTTTGGTCGGCGCGCTGGTCACTTTTTCGCCGCCGCCAAATCCCTTGCCGGCAACCGGCGCGCCCGATGGCTGCGGTTGCAGCGTCCCGACAATCGCGTTCTGCTCCACCAGGTACTGCTTCGCAACCCGGTTCACATCCTCCACTGTAACTTTCCTGATCGCGTCGACATCCTGCTCCGGCGATGTCCGACCCTCGCTGGCGACTGCCTCCGACCACAGATTGGCCAGTCCGGGAATGGAGTTGCGATTGAATTCCGCCGAAGAAATCTCGCTCCGCTTGGCGGCCGCTACCAGGTCTGGAGAGAGCCCCTGCGCGACATCGTCGGCCAGCAATTTGCGAATGGTTGCGTCCATTGCGGCCGGGTTCCCGTTCGATGGCAACACGACGTAGGCCATCCCCATGCTTGCCTTGCGATAGGTCTCCTCCATCTGAAAACCTGCGCCCAGAGCCTTTCCGTCCGCGACCAGGCCGTAAATCGCGCCGCGCTGGCTGGCCAGCACGTCCGCCAGAATGGTGGCTGCGGCATAATCTGGGCTGTCCGTCCCGGGCATACGAAACGCGAGAATGCTAATGATA